>DFBW01000170.1 GCA_002366775.1 Roseovarius sp. UBA3070
AAGCACCGGCCAATAAGAAGGCAGTGAAAACCACAAATATTGCTAAGGCTGGGACAGTAGTTGAAGTTGCGGCCACACCAGTTGCAACAACATCAAGCACATCTATCCAAAGCAATGCCGATCTGATCGCCCGCCGCGAAGCTGCGGTTGCACGCGGCGTCGCTTCGGCTGCGCCGGTTTTTGCCAGCTACGCGGAAAACGCCGAGCTTTGGGATGTCGAAGGCAACCGCTATGTGGATTTTGCGGGCGGCATTGCAGTGCTGAACACCGGCCATCGCCACCCTAAAGTTATCGCTGCTGCAAAAGCCCAGGAAGATCATTACACGCACACCAGCTTTCAGGTTGTGCCTTACGAGCCATACATTGCGCTGGCCGAAAAGCTGAACGCTTTGGCACCGGGCGATCATGCCAAGAAATCCCTGTTGGTAACCACCGGCGCCGAGGCCGTTGAAAATGCCGTGAAAATCGCACGCGCCGCCACTGGCCGCCCTGGTGTTATCGCCTTTACTGGCGGCTATCATGGCCGCACTCTGTTAACGCTGGGCATGACTGGCAAGATCTCTCCTTACAAAAAGGATGTTGGGCCGTTCCCATCCGATATCTACCGCGCGCCGTTCCCGAGCGTGCGGGATGGCATCACCGTTGATGACGCGCTGACAGCACTGCAAAATCTGTTCCTGACGGACGCGCANNCCCGAGCGGGTCGCAGCGATCATTATCGAACCAGTGCTGGGCGAAGGCGGCTATATGCCGGTGCCACCTGAAATGATGCAGGGGTTGCGCGCGATCTGCGACACCCACGGGATCATGTTGATTGCCGATGAAATCCAATCCGGTTTCGGGCGCACTGGCACATGGTTTGCAATTGAGCATTCTGGCGTTGTGCCTGATCTGATCACCGTCGCCAAATCCATGGCCGGCGGATATCCGATTGCGGGCGTGATTGGCCGCGCCGAGGTGATGGATGCTGTGATTCCCGGTGGCTTGGGCGGTACTTACGGCGGCAACCCTGTTGCTTGTGCTGCCGCGCTGGCAGCCATTGAAGTTATGGAGCAAGAAGCGCTGCTGCCTCGCTCGACCGCACTGGGCGAGCATTTCCGCGAACGCTTTGCCGACATTGGTGCGCGGGTTTCCCCCTTCCGGATGTGGGATATTCGTGGCCTTGGCGCGATGCTGGCCGTTGAATTTGTCACCGATTTTGAAACAGCAGCCCCGGATGCTGCCTTGACCAAAGCGGTTGTTGATCATGCGCTGAAACGCGGCTTGATTTTGCTTGCATGCGGGATGCACGGCAACGCGCTGCGGATCATGGTGCCGCTCACGGCATCGGATGCAATCATCGATGAAGGCCTTGCGATATTCGAGGCCGCTCTGAGTGATGCGATGGCTGAGCTTTAAGGCTAAATCCGAAAATTGAACGAGGTGGACATAATGTCTGCCTCGTTTGCATTTGGCTTCCTGCATGTTGCCACAATGATCGAAATTGCAGCAAGAATACCACTGATCAACCGATCATCGGTTTCGGTTCCGCCAGGAAATGGATAAGACGTGCCAACACAGAGACCGGCAACGCCCTTGCGGCTCTCTCTGAAAGAATGGAGAGTATGCACATGACCCCTTTCGCGATCGCCGGCGTACAAATGTACGTCAACGCCCTTCAGCCTAATGTCGATGGAATGATGCACCGGCTTGATGTGTTGATGGCACGGTTTCCGTGGACTCAGATGGTATTATTCAGCGAACTTGCGCCGTTTGGACCTTTGGAAAAGTTCAAACTGCCGCCAGAGAACGATATCATCAATCGCTTTTGCGAGGCCGCGCGCCATCATAAAATTTGGCTGATCCCTGGGTCAATGTTCCTGACATCGCCTGAAGATGGCAGAGTTTACAACACGTCGCTGGTGATTGACCCCGACGGCAATATCATTCGCCGTTATGCCAAAATGTTCCCGTTTTTGCCATATGAAGAAGGTGTCGCGGCAGGCACAGATTTCTGCGTCTTCGATGTGCCGGATGTCGGTAGGTTTGGCCTGTCGATTTGCTATGATATGTGGTTCCCCGAAACGACGCGGCAACTGACCAGCCAAGGCGTCGAAGTGTTGCTGCACCCCGTGTTAACAGGGACCACTGACCGCGATGCCGAACTGGCCATCGCGCGTGCAACGGCGGCGCAATTCCAGTGTTATGTTATTGATGTCAACGGCTTGGGTGCAGGTGGCGTTGGCCGGTCTTGCATTGTTGATCCTACATCACTGGTGCTGCATCAATCTGCGGGTCAAGAAGATATGTTCCCGATTGAGGTCGATCTTTCAATGGTCCGCCGCCAGCGCGAGACCGGATTAAAGGGGCTTGGCCAAGTGCTGAAAAGCTTCCGTGACCGATCTGTTGATTTCTCGGTTTATGATCGCAATAGCGGCACCGATGCCTATCTGAAAACACTAGGCACACTTGATGTACCACAACAGGGCAGCCGCGCAGGATTGCAAGTGGATGTACCGTTGAACGCCGAAGAAGAGCTGCTGGATCGCAAACAGGCGCGGGGCTTTGGGGCTTCGCTGTTCAAGGGGAAAACCCAAAGCGGTTGAGCTGCGGGGTTGGTAGTCCACCTTCGTATCTCAACCAATAAAAGGAGAACGATCGATGGATTCCGTCAGCGACTACTATTCCGCTACTCAGCTGCGCTCTGACCGGTGGAGTGCCCTGCGAGAGGCGATATCGTCGTTGTGTCGTGAAACATCCGCCAGAAAGATCACCAAATCCAAAGCGCAAATCTTGCAACTGTTTGATGCACTGGCGCTGATCGAGCCCTATTGGGCCTTTCCCGGAATGGCCGCCTTTGACCAGATGCGCCGCCAGTTCGAACATGGCAATTACGATGATCTGTCGTTCACCACCAACCGCATCACCCGAGCGCTGACAACAGGTGCTTACCGGCGGCGTAGTATCCCGTTGGACCGCGACAGCACCGACGAAGAAGAACACAACGACGAAGCAATGCTATCCCCCGAAGCACGCGCGATGGCGCGGCCTTATTTCGAAGTGTTGATTGTGGACGACGTGAACGACCAGCAAGAACGCTGGCTTAAAAGCAACATCGCACGTCTGCGCCGCCCCGAAGACCCGTTTCATTACGAAGCCGTTGTTGTGCCCAGCCTGGAAGATGCGCTGATCGCAGTTTTGTTCAATCACAATATCCAAGCCATTGTTGTGCGCCCTGGTCTGGTGCTGAAATCGAAAAATGAAAACGAAATCCTGCACAAATATCTGAACCACGCCGGAGGTGCGGCTGAAATCGATGCGATGCAGCCAGAAAATTATGGCCCCGAATTGTGCCGCCTGATTGCACGGGTGCGCCCCGAACTGGATGCCTATCTGGTAACAGAACGCTCCGTTGAAGACATTGCCGGTCTTGATCTGGGGATTTGTCGGCGGGTGTTTTACAACCAAGAAGACTTTATGGAGTTGCACCTGAATATCCTGCGTGGGGTCGCGGCGCGTAACAAAACTCCGTTTTTCACAGCCCTTGTCGAGTATTCAAAGCAACCAACTGGTGTGTTTCACGCGATGCCGATCAGCCGAGGCAAATCCATCAGCCGCTCACACTGGATTCAAGATATGGGTGCATTTTATGGGCCAAATATCTTTCTGGCCGAGACGTCTGCCACATCCGGTGGGCTTGACAGTTTGCTGGAGCCACACGGCCCGATCAAAGAAGCACAGGAACTGGCCAGCCGCGCGTTTGGATCAAAGCAGACATTCTTTGCCACCAACGGCACATCGACCTGTAACAAAATCGTCGTGCAGGCACTCGTGCGCCCCGGCGACATTGTTTTGGTGGACCGCGATTGCCACAAATCGCACCATTACGGCATGGTGCTGGCGGGCGCCGAGGTTGTCTATCTCGACAGCTATCCGCTGAATGAATACTCGATGTATGGCGCAGTGCCCCTACGCGAAATCAAACAACAGTTGCTGGATTTGAAGGCAGCAGGCAAGTTGAACCGGGTCCGCATGCTACTGCTGACGAATTGCACCTTTGATGGCCTGGTTTACAACGTTGAACGGGTCATGGAAGAGTGCCTGGCGATCAAACCTGATCTGGTGTTCCTGTGGGACGAAGCCTGGTTCGCCTTTGCCCGCTTCAACCCAACGTATCGCCAGCGCACAGGTATGAGGACGGCAAATAATCTGCGCGTACGGTTGCGCACAGAGGCGCACCGTCAAAGCTATGAAACACAGCAAAAAGAACTGGCAGATGCGCCTGACAGTGCCTGGCTTGATAGCAGATTGGTTGCCCCGCCCGATGCGCGGGTGCGTGTCTATGCCACGCAATCAACCCACAAAACGCTGACATCCTTGCGGCAAGGGTCGATGATCCATGTGAACGATCAGGACTTCAAAGGCGAGGTCGAGCAGTCTTTTCACGAAAGCTATATGACGCATACGTCGACATCGCCAAATTATCAGATCATCGCATCACTGGATGTAGGACGGCGACAAGTTGAGCTGGAAGGGTTTGAATTTGTCCAGCGCCAGGTCGAGGCCGCGATGTCAATGCGGCGAGCCATCAGTGACCACCCTCTTTTGCGGAAATATTTCAAAGTGTTGACGGCCGGTGACATGATCCCGGAACAACACCGGCAAAGCGGTGTCCAAAGCTATTATGATCACGAACAAGGCTGGACAGACATGTGGGATTGTTGGGAGCAGGACGACTTCGTTCTGGATGCCACCCGCGTCACCCTTGCTGTTGGCGGCACTGGCTGGGACGGCGATACGTTCAAGAACGATGTTCTGATGGATAAATACGGTATCCAAATCAACAAGACGTCACGCAATACTGTCCTGTTTATGACCAATATCGGGACAACGCGATCATCCGTTGCCTATCTGATTGAAGTGCTGGTCGAGATCGCCAAAGATCTGGACGAATTGCTGGATGATGCCTCAAAAATGGAGCGCATGTCGTTTGATCGGCGGGTGAAAAACCTGACGGAAAACTATCCTCCCCTGCCCGATTTCAGCCGGTTTCACGATGGTTTCCGGCCCGACAATTTGACACCAGAAGGCGATATTCGAACCGCCTATTACCTAAGCTATGACGAGAAAAATTGCGACTATCTGGAACTTGGCGGCTCACTAGAAGAGGCACTGGACGCGGGCGAAGAAGTGGTTTCTGCCAGTTTCATCATCCCGTATCCGCCCGGCTTTCCCATTCTGGTACCCGGTCAGGTTATCAGCAAAGAAATTCTGGAGTTCATGGATGCACTGGACGTCAATGAAATCCATGGCTACCGCGCCGATCTGGGATTGCGTGTTTTCACGCCAGAGGCACTGGCCGCCTTACCCAAGGCTAAAAACCTAAAAACTGCAGCTGAATAAAAGACAGGGGACAATATCATGGCAACAGCGCTGAACAACATTTCCGAAATTCGCCGGTTTTTTCACCGCAACGAAGATCCGATCTATTTTATCTCTGCATCCAATTTCAATTTGTTGGGTCTGGACGAATGGGTGAAGAACTTCAAATACATCTGCTATGCCGATTGCTATGATGGCAAGCATCCGAACGTCTTTTGCCCCTCGGAACAACCGCACGCGGAATTCCAGTCTATTGAGGACATCAACAACTACTTGCTGCAGCACAAAGAGGTGATCGACTTCATCAAGCGTCGCGGCGGCAAACCGAAATTTGTGTTCCTGATGTTTGACGAAGAAACTGAACGTCTGTCAAAGGAACTGGGCGCCGAGGTCTGGTTCCCCAAGGCGAAACTTCGCACCAAGATGGATAACAAGATCGAAACCGTCCGCATTGGCAACAAGGCCGAGGTGCCCTCTGTGCCTAATGTGCTGGCCGAAGTGAAATCCTACGACGGCCTGCGCAAAACCTGCGAAAAGGCCGGTATTGGTGATGATCTGGTCCTTCAATCGGCCTTTGGCGATTCAGGCCACACCACATTTTTCATCAAATCCGAGGCTGATTTCCGCCGCCACGAGCACGAGATCATTGGTGAGGGCGAAATCAAGATCATGAAGCGGATTGATTGCCGTGGATCAGCGATCGAAGCCTGCGCCACCAAAGAAGGCACCATTGTTGGCCCGCTGATGACCGAACTGGTCGGGTTCAATGAACTTACCCCTTATCGTGGCGGCTGGTGTGGCAATGAAATCCTGTCCACCGCCTTTCCTCCAAAAGTACGCGAACGGGCGCGCGATCTGACCTTCAAGTTTGGCGAACAACTGCGCAAGGAAGGTTACCGTGGTTATTTTGAGCTCGACTTTCTGATCGACAAGAAAACAGGAGATCTGTGGTTGGGCGAACTTAACCCTCGCATCACCGGCGCGTCGTCGATGACCAACCACGCCGCTTTTGCCCACGCCGATGCGCCACTTTTCCTGTTTCACTTGCTGGAGTTCTCGCGCAAGAAATTCGATCTTGATGTGGATGAGTTGAACAATCGTTGGGCCGATCCGAACATGATCGACAGTTGGTCACAGATGGTGGTCAAACACACCGACGACAGCGTGGATATTTGCGCTAATGCGCCGCAAACCGGCATCTACAAAATGCTGGAGGACGGGCGCGTTGTTTATGACCGGTTTGATTATCACCGTCGCGCTGTGGAAAGCGAAAACGAAGCGTTCTTTCTGCGGCTTATGAAGCCCGGTGATTATCGCTATGAAGGTGCTGATATCGGTATTCTGGTGACGCGGGGCCGGTCTATGACCAAAGGTTTCAAGTTGAACGAACGCGCCAAGAAGTGGATACACGGCATCAAACAAGCCGTTGATGGTAATCCCCTGCCGGTTGCTGATGCGGGGCCAGCACTTGCGGACCCTGCCTTCAAAATCATGTAAGGAAAGACAATGCTTTGGCGCGCCCTGGGCGAAGATCTGCCCGGCCCCAAGTGGGCCAGGCTTTTCGCTGAATATTGGCCGAATTACAAACGCTGGTGGCTAAAAGAAGGCGACTCGGCGCGCCCGACCTATATGGAATGTCGGCGCGCACTAAACGAGCATATGCCCGAAATAGTGCCGTTGTATGACAGCCTTTGTGAACTCGCTGGCGGGGGCGATATGGCAGCGCGATTTTTGAGTTTCTACTGCCCTCCACCCTATCTTTCAGGCTGCTCACAGGCGATCTGGACCGGCGAAGAACCGGTG
>DFBW01000018.1:0-154 GCA_002366775.1 Roseovarius sp. UBA3070
TGGCTTCTGCCATCCCAATGCGTGCGGCCCAGTCTTTGGCTTGTGCGATCGCCTGCGCTTTGGGCGTACCTGCCAGACGCAATGGATACGTCAGGTTTTCCAGCACCGAACGGCGCAGCATCACGGGCGCTTGAAACACAAATGCCTGGCGGGC
>DFBW01000018.1:296-1766 GCA_002366775.1 Roseovarius sp. UBA3070
TGGCCCCAATGGCCTGAAGGGGGAAAAGAGCGCTCACCATCTGCCCCCTGTTTCCGTGCGGCTTAGCCAATGGATCAGCAGGTTCACCGTGATCGCCAACGCAATCAGAATGAACCCTAACGCCAAAGCCAGCGCAAAATTGCCTTTGCCGGTTTCCAGTGCAATGGCCGTGGTCAGAACGCGTGTGGCATGATCAATATTGCCACCGACAATCATGATGGCGCCCACTTCGCCAATCCCGCGCCCGAACCCGGCCAATGAGGCCGTCAGCAAAGCCCGCCGCCCATCCCACAGCAAGGTTGAAATCCGCTGTTGACGGGTGGTGTTCATGGAAATCAGCAGGTCGTGATACTCGGCCCAAAGATCACGCAGGGATTGATGCGCAATTGAGGTGATCAGCGGCACAATGATGATCACCTGTGCGATGATCATTGCCGTGGGGGTGAACAACAAACCCATCACGCCAAAAGGCCCGGCGCGTGACAAAAACACATAGACGATCAACCCCACCACCACTGGCGGCAGACCCATCAGGGCATTGATCACGGCAATGACCGTCCGGCGAAAGCGAAAGCGCTGCACCGCCAGATAGGCGCCAAAAGGCAGGGCGATCAGGCACGCGATGGCCAGCGCACAAACTGTGACCTGAAGTGAGCGCAGGGTGATCTCAATCAGGTCCGGGTCCAGTGTCACCACCAGCCAGAATGCCTGTATCAACCCTTGTGTCAGCTCTGACATACCGCGGCGATCTATTGGGATGGGGCGAAGGCACCCCCTGCACATTCTGGGGTATCAAGGATTGAAAGACTTGCAAATTGTAAAGTGAACCTTGGCGGAATTAGACAAAACCCTGCCGCAAATAGAGCTGGAAACCTGTAGCTCAACAGGGGCGAGATGCAGCATGTAAAAAACCGACAGCTACTTACAGCTGCCGGTTTTCATAGTCGTCGTCAGGAGGGGGGTGAATGCACCCTATCCGATTGCTGCGGCTTTCACATCGTCGTCGATGTATGGCTTATATTGCTCAAAATTATCGGCAAACATCCGCACCAGCTTGGCCGCCTGACGATCATAGCTGTCGGGCTTGTCCCAGGTCCGGCGCGGGTTCAGCAACACAGGCGGCACACCTGGTGCTTCGATGGGTACTTCAAAGCCGAAGTTTTCGTCCTTGCGGAACTCCATCTTGCTGAGCGAGCCATCCAGCGCAGCCGTCAACAATGCGCGTGTTGCCTTGATCGGCATTCTTGAACCCGTGCCATAGGCGCCACCAGTCCAGCCAGTATTGACCAACCAGCACGTCGCGCCGTGCTGAGCAATTTTGTCACGCAGAAGGTTGCCATACACTTCGGGGCGACGTGGCATGAATGGGGCACCAAAGCAGGTCGAGAATGTCGGCTCGGGTTCGGTGATACCACGCTCAGTGCCCGCCACCTTGGAGGTAAAGCCGCTGAGGAAGTGATACATCGCCTG
>DFBW01000018.1:1872-8850 GCA_002366775.1 Roseovarius sp. UBA3070
TCGATAATAGTGCCAAATTTTTGCGTGGTGGCATAAATCTCTGGTTCGGCTTCGGGATCAAGGTTGATCGTCTTGGCATAGCAACCGCCTTCAAAATTGAAGGTGCCACGATCTGACCAGCCATGTTCATCATCACCAATCAACGTGCGGTCGGGATCGGCTGACAATGTGGTCTTGCCTGTGCCTGAAAGGCCAAAGAAAATCGCTGTATCCACCGGATTGTTGTTGGCGTGATTGGCCGAGCAATGCATCGGCATGATGCCTTTTTCCGGCAGAAGGTAGTTCAGCAAGGTGAAGACGGATTTCTTGTTCTCGCCGGCATATTCTGTGCCACCGATCAGGATGATCTTGCGATCAAAGTTCATCGCAATCACGGTCTCGGAGCGACAATCATGCTTTTTCGGGTCTGCCTGAAAGCTGGGGCAGTTGATCACGGTGAAGTCGGCCACGAAATCCTTCAGGGCCTCTCTGTCAGGGCGGCGCAGCAAATGGCGGATGAACAGGCCATGCCAAGCCATCTCTGTCACCATGCGCACCTTGATCGAATGTGCCGGGTCGGCCCCGCCGGTCAGATCCTGCACGTAATAGTCACGCCCCTGCATGTGCGCGATCATGTCATCATAGAGCGCATCAAATCCTTCGGGCGACATTTCGGCATTATTGTCCCACCAGATCGTGTCGGCCACGCTGTCGGTTTTGACCACATGTTTGTCTTTTGGAGACCGGCCGGTAAATTTACCCGTCGTTACCAAAAACGTACCCCCCAGGCCCAACTGCCCTTCACCGTTTCTAAGTGCGGCTTCGATCAGCGCAGGCTCGATCAGGTTGTAGTGGACATTTCCCAGCCCAGTGATGCCTTGATCTTCAAGCTGGAATTTCGGGTTTACCCGTCCAAATGCCATGAGTGCGTGCTCCTGTATGCATGACTGCATGGGCGGCGTCCTTCTCGGTGTCGTGTGGTATGCCGCCCGTTTGCGCGCCTCTTAACATGCCACATCCCGGAAAGAACAGGACGGTTTCGCTTAGTTAGCGCAATCAACTGAAAGTTAGCGCAATCACGATTTTATTGAGCGGAACCACCACCTCTGCCATCACCTTTTTTGCCGGGAATTTAGCCAATCCTAAGGGATTTTTGTCTCTATCTAAGATGAAAGAGCAACCGATTCGCAGTTTGGGATTGATTGCAAAAGGAAAAAATGCACATAGTGAACGAAAAAAGCAGGCAAACAGAGCAGTACAAGGAAAAAATGGTATGTCTAAGATCGCCCTCGTGGACGATGACAGAAATATTCTGACATCGGTTTCGATGACGCTTGAGGCCGAAGGCTTCGAGGTAGAAACCTATAATGACGGACAACAGGCATTTGATGCGTTCAGCAAAAATTTGCCCGATATGGCCGTTCTCGATATCAAAATGCCGCGCATGGATGGGATGGATCTGTTGCAACGGCTGCGGCAGAAATCTTCGATGCCAGTCATTTTTCTCACCTCCAAGGACGATGAGATTGATGAGGTTCTGGGCCTTCGTATGGGCGCAGACGACTATGTGAAGAAACCGTTCTCGCAACGGCTGCTGGTGGAGCGTATCCGCGCCCTCTTGCGTCGTCAGGATGCCATCGCAGGTGATGTTGGCCCCGAGGTTGAAGAAACCAAGGTGATTGAGCGCGGCGAATTGCGGATGGATCCGCTGCGTCACGCGGTGGCCTGGAAAGGCAAGGACGTGACCCTGACCGTTACAGAATTTCTGTTGCTTCAGGCGCTGGCGCAACGGCCCGGATTTGTCAAAAGCCGTGATCAACTGATGGATGTGGCCTATGATGATCAGGTCTATGTGGATGATCGTACCATCGACAGCCACATCAAACGCCTGCGTAAAAAGCTGCGGATGGTCGATAACGAGTTCTCGGCAATCGAGACGCTCTATGGTATCGGATACAGGTACAACGAAGAATAATGACGCTGGCCGAAGGGATTGATGTGCGCGATTTGCCGTCCCGCAAAAGCGGCGATGTGGTCTTGGGCGATGATTTTGTCGCCCCCGACAACATCGTCGAAGACGAACTTCGTGAACGCCGCGAAGGGCGGGGCTTCTTTTCGTTCAGAAATTCATCCCTGACGCGCAAAATCGTTACCTTTAACCTGATTGCCCTCAACATTCTTGTCGCGGGCATTCTCTATTTGAACTCCTCGCGCGATGGACTTGCCCTGCAACGAGCCAATGGCCTTGTGGGCGAAGCCGAGCTGGTGGCGGATGTGTTTGAAGCGCAACTGCCCAGCGGTGCGCCGGTCAATCTGGTCACGGGTGACGGTGTTGATGTCGTCGGCACATTGGAACGTGTCAGTATCCGCAAAGGCGTCGAAGTGTTCGTCTTTGACGTGAATGGCGTGCTGGCCGGCCAGGTGGTGGGCAGCCATACGCAAAATGGATCGGCCTCAAAACCCCGCCCCACCCTGATAACAGACGCCTTGACCAAAGTCTGGGATTGGGTCTCGGCACCGTTCGCCATGCTGTCCGGTGATGCGCCAACCACCAACACCCAAGACACCACTCGCATAATGGTGCCAGAGACCCTGCGCCTTGGCACGCAGGTTTCCTCGGGCGAGGTTGCGGGCAACAGCGTGTTTTCCGTGGCAACGCCGATCTTGCAAAACGGCACGGCAGTGGGCGTGGTTGCCTTGGTCAGTGCTTCGGGCGAGATTGACAATCTGGTGCGCTCCGAGCGCGAGCGCGTCTTGCAGATGTTCATCATCGCCACGCTGGTTTCGATCGGGCTGAGCCTGATCCTGGCTTCGACCATATCCAACCCGATTTCTGATCTGGCCTCAGCTGCAGAAATCGGCGGGGATCGCAACCGTGGCAAAGCAGGGGGGCGTATCCGTATTCCCGATCTGACTGCGCGTCCCGACGAAATTGGCCGCCTCAGCGGTGCCCTGCGCGGTATGGTCACAGCCCTTTACCACCGGATCGATGGCAACGAACAATTTGCCGCTGACGTGGCGCATGAAATCAAGAACCCTCTGGCGTCACTACGGTCGGCTGTGGGCACGATGCATGTGGCCAAGCGAGATGACCAACGCGCCAAATTGCTAGAGGTGATCGAACATGACGTGCGCCGTCTGGATCGTCTGGTCAGCGACATTTCAAATGCGTCGCGGCTCGACAGTGAGTTGGTCAAAGAAGAACAAGAAGCATTTGATCTGCTGACATTGCTGCGCAATCTGGGCCAGTATCTGGGTGAAGAAGCCAATCAAAAGGGCATCGACTTTATCACTGATTTCCCCGAAAAGCCCATTGTTTTGCTGGGGCTAGAGGCGCGTATCGCACAGGTGTTCGTGAATCTGATCACCAACGCGATGAGTTTTTGCGAAGAGGGGGACGCCATCCGCGTCTGGGCCCGCAAGCGTGACAATCGTGTGTTGATTGTGGTCGAAGACACCGGACCTGGAATTCCCGAAGTGGCATTGACCAAAATCTTTAAGCGGTTCTATTCAGAACGCAGCGCCAATGATTTTGGCAATAATTCCGGCCTTGGCCTGGCGATCTCAAAACAGATCATTGAGGCCCATGACGGGGTGATATGGGCCGAAAATATTAGGCCTACCGATGCTGATATCACATCTGATCCGTTGGGCGCGCGCTTTGTCGTGGGCCTGCCGGTCTGATCCATGTCCGGGCCCAAGGCCAGTTCTGCGGCCGTGCATGCCAGCTGCGTGGCCCTACACGGACAGGCGGTTCTGATCACGGGGGCATCTGGAAGTGGCAAATCAGGACTGGCTTTGCAGCTGATCGCCTTTGGGGCTGATTTGATTGCCGATGATAAAACTATGTTGAAGCGCCAAGACAACACGTTGATTGCCTCCGCGCCCAACAGCATCAAAGGCCAAATCGAAGCCCGTGGCGTAGGTATTTTGGCCGCTACTCCGGTAGGGGCGGCACGCGTGCGATTTGTTGTTGATATGGACAGTCTGGAAACAGATCGTTTGCCACAAATGAATGAAACACAACACCTTGGCGTGACATTGCCCTTGATCCGACGGGCGAAAGAACCACATTTTGCAGCAGCTATATGGCTATTGCTGAAAGGAGGCCGTGTTGCCTGATCCAGGGCCAGACAGCCCCAGAATTGACGGCTCCAAAAATGACGGCCCCAACAGTCGGTTGGTGCTGGTGACTGGCCCGTCCGGGGCCGGGCGTTCGACGGCGATCCGCACGCTTGAGGATATGGGGTATGAGGCGATCGACAATCTGCCCATGTCCCTGTTGCCGCGCTTGCTGGAGGGGCCCGCACCAGACAAACCATTGGCCCTTGGTATCGACGTTCGCAACCGGGATTTCTCAACCTCGGCGTTGATTGAGATGATTGACCAGTTCAGCGCGGCCGATGATGTGCCAATGCAGGTGCTTTACCTTGATTGCAGTGCCGACATCCTGTTGCGCCGTTTTTCGGAAACCCGTCGCCGCCATCCGCTGGCGCCCGGTGAAAGCCCCGGCATGGGCATCGCCCGAGAGCTGGACCTGTTGGGCCCAATACGGGTGCGGGCAGACATTTTGCTGGATACGTCCGATATGTCGCCGCATGATCTGCGCGCGCAACTGGACGCCTGGTTTGCCCCGCGAGGCACGCAGAGATTATCGGTTTCGCTGCACTCATTTTCCTATAAACGCGGGCTTCCCCGAGGGTTGGATATGGTTCTCGATTGTCGGTTCCTGCGCAATCCGTATTGGGATGAAACCCTGCGCCACCTGAATGGCCGTGATCCCCAAGTACAGGCCTATGTGGCACAGGATGCACTCTATGCCAGGTTCTCGGATAAGGTGACTGACCTAGCCCTTTTGCTACTTCCAGCCTATGAGGCGGAAGGCAAAGCATATCTGTCGATGGGTTTTGGCTGTACTGGCGGGCAACATCGCAGTGTTTCAATAGCAGAAACTTTGGCAAAAGCCCTTGCAAACAAAGGCTGGCAGGTGTCAATAAGACACCGCGAGTTGGAACGGGTGGCTGTGGCTGGCCGTACCAGCGGTAACCCCGGATAAACGGCCGCTGCGAAGGAGAAAACAGCGTTGATCGGTATTGTGATCGTGGCACATGGTGGGCTGGCTCCGGAGTATCTCGGGGCTATTCAGCATGTTGTTGGCCCACAAACCGGGATCCGCGCTATTTCCATTGAAGGCGACCACGACCGCGGCTCCAAACAATCGGAAATCTGCGCCGCCGCCGAGGACGTGGATACCGGGACCGGTGTTGTGATTGTCACTGACATGTTTGGTGGCTCGCCCTCAAACCTCGCCCTTAAGGCCTGCCAGCCTGAAAATCGGCGGATCCTTTATGGGGCCAACTTGCCGATGCTTATCAAACTGGCGAAAAGCCGCGACAAACCTCTGCCCGAAGCCGTGCGCGCAGCCCTGGACGCGGGCCGCAAGTACATCGACAGCCACAATGTTTCGGCTGAATAGCCGCGTTTAAACCTGGGACGGAACAAGATGACCGAGAAATCCACGCGGCACCTGAAAATTGTCAATGAAAAGGGCTTGCACGCGCGCGCTTCGGCCAAACTTGTTGAGGTGGTCGAAGGGTTTGATGCCAGCGCTGAAGTGTCATTGAATGGGCAATCCTCGGGTGGGGACAGTATAATGGGGCTTTTGATGTTGGCAGCCTCGCGCGGAACGACTATTGACGTGCAAACTTCGGGCCCTGATGCTGAAGCCCTTGCTGACGCGATCAAAGTGTTGGTGGCAGACCGCTTCGGGGAAGATATGTGACGGCGTAATATGCGCTGCTGGACAGGAACAGAGTAAGTGGCAATGAACGAGCAGGATCAGACGGGGAGCATTCCCGGCGAGACGGTGTCGTTTACCAAATATGACCGCCGCTCACTGACTTATGCCAATTCGTTTGATGCACCCGCCACCGCTGCCACCATTCGTGCCATCGAGTGGGTCACTGGAAAGCTGACCATCATCCGCATGATTCGTGCGTTTGAAAAGCGTGGCGCACCTGCAGGTCAGCCGTTTTGGCGTGCGGCCCTTGATACGATGGGCATCGACCTGCTGACCCCTGAAATTGAGTTGGATAACATCCCATTGGATGGCCCGGTTGTGGCCGTGGCCAATCACCCTCATGGGCTGGTGGATGGGATGATCCTGGCTGATCTGATTGGGCGGCGACGCACCGACTACAAAATCCTGACACGCGCCCTGCTGACCGGAATTGATGAGGTGGCCGCCTCATATATGATCCCGGTTCCTTTCCCCCACGAGCCGGATGCTCAGCGCAAATCAGTGGAAATGCGTGCCAAGGCGATGACCCATTTGAAAGAAGGTGGGTTGATCAGCGTATTCCCATCTGGGGTGGTTGCCTCATCTGACAGTATGTTTGGGCCGGTGCTTGAGCGTGAATGGAATGTTTTCACCGCGCAGATGATCCGCCGCTCGGGCGCTAAGGTTCTGCCAATTTATTTTCCGGGCAGCAACAGCCGGGTTTACCAAATGGCCAACCGAATGTCGGTCACCATGCGCCAGGGTTTGCTGCTGCATGAAGTGGTGAAAAGCTGTAACAATCCGCAAAAACCTGTGGTCGGTCCTGTGGTGGATGACGAGCATATGAAGATGCTCGAAACCGATCCACGCGGATTTATGAGCTGGCTGCGGCAACACACATTGTCACTCGGCGCTAAGTAGTCGCTAACGCGTTGGCACTGGTTCTTCGCCGCGATAATCATAAAATCCACGACCTGTCTTGCGGCCCAGCCAACCGGCTTCCACATATTTCGTCAGCAAAGGGCAGGGGCGGTATTTGGTATCTGCCAGCCCGTCATGCAGGACGTTCATGATGGCCAGGCAGGTATCCAGCCCAATGAAATCAGCCAGCTCCAGCGGCCCCATCGGGTGATTGGCGCCCAGCTTCATGGACAGGTCAATAGATTTGACCGAGCCCACACCTTCATACAGCGTATAGACCGCCTCGTTGATCATCGGCA
>DFBW01000018.1:8873-15054 GCA_002366775.1 Roseovarius sp. UBA3070
TTTTCAACCACTTTCAGGCAGGCATTATAGGTTTCTTTGTCGGTGGCGATGCCACGGATCAGTTCCACTAGTTGCATGATCGGCACCGGATTCATGAAGTGGAACCCCATGAACCTCTCGGGCCGGTCGGTGCGGCTGGCCAATCGGGTGATAGAAATAGACGACGTATTGGAGGTCAAAATCGTATGTGGTGCCAGATGTGGCAGCAGGCTCTCAAAAATGGCCTGCTTTACGGTTTCGCGCTCGGTTGCGCTTTCGATGATCAGATCACTGGCGCCCAGTGAACTGAGATCTGTTGTCGGGTTGACCCGGCCCATTGCCAGCGTCATCTCATCCTGCGTCAATAGATTACGGCTCACCTGACGTTCCATGTTCTTCTGGATGACACCAAGTGCCGCCGTCAAAGCCGCCTCATCCAGATCGTTGAGCAACACATCATAGCCCGCCACCGCCAAGACATGCGCAATGCCGTTGCCCATCTGACCTGCACCAACCACTCCGATTTTCTGAATATCCATCGGGCTGCTTCCTCGTTCTATTGTTTGTCCCACAATAGGCGGGTGGGTGTCGGGGCTGCAAGGGGCAGAGGTCGTTAAAACTCGTATGGCATTTTAGCGTTAGTATTTTGGAAAGAACTCTCGGCGAAAGATGCCTGTGGGTGAATTTTAATGGTGGGAAAGATGGCTTATGAAAAGCTTACGGGCGTAGCCCTTGATTATGAACGGTGTTGTTATCCAAACTCCAAACTGATGTTTCGGGGGCCGAAACGGCAGTTGGACGGTCGCTATGTTGCCTTTTTGGGCGGAACTGAGACCTTTGGCAAATTCATTGAACATCCGTTCGCGGATTTGGTTGAGACGGCTATCGGTACACGCTGCGTGAACTTCGGCTGGCCGAACGCCGGGGTCGATGTGTTCCTGAACGACGAGGGCGTGTTGCAGGCTGCCCAAAACGCGCGATCAGTCGTGCTGCAATTGCCATGTGCGCAAAACATGTCGAACCGGTTTTATACCGTTCATCCGCGTCGCAATGACCGGTTTGTTGAACCCTTACCATTGATGCGCGAGGTGTTTCCCGCAGTCGATTTCAGCGAGTTCAATTTTACACGCCATTTGCTGAGCCATTTGCAAAGACGTGCACCAGACAGCTTTGCCATGCTGCGCAGAGAGTTACAGACCATTTGGGTGGCGCGAATGCGGCTTTTGCTTAGGAAACTGGATCGAGACGTGGTTTTGTTGTGGTTCTCCAGACGACGGCCAGGACAGAGCACTGAACGTCTCGACATAGCAATGGACCCGGCATTGGTAACGCGGCGCATGGTGAATGCCATTAACGGTCCGGGCGCGCAGTTGATTGAAGTTTGCGCCAGCTCAGCAGCACAGGCGGCAGGCACGGCGGGAATGGTGTACTCCAGCGTGGAAGAAAGCGCCGCATCCGAGCTTTTGGGCCCGATCGCCCATTCCGAGGCGGCAGCTGCGTTGGTTCCGGTGCTGGATGAAAAGCTTCGCTAACGAAAAAGGCCCGCGTCATGGCGGGCCTTTTAATATTCAGATGTTATTGTCGCGCAGGTTGCGCGGCGCGCTTTAGCCCAGTTTTTCTGTCAACTCGGGCACGGCGTCGAACAGGTCTGCCACAAGGCCATAGTCCGCAACCTGGAAGATCGGGGCTTCTTCGTCCTTGTTGATGGCCACGATAACCTTGCTGTCTTTCATGCCGGCCAGGTGCTGGATCGCGCCGGATATACCGACGGCGACATAGAGATCAGGGGCCACAACTTTGCCCGTCTGGCCCACTTGCCAGTCGTTTGGTGCAAAGCCCGAATCGACCGCAGCACGCGATGCGCCAACGGCGGCGCCCAGCTTGTCTGCCAGCTTTTCGATCAGCGCAAAGTCAGCCTCAGAGCCAACACCACGGCCCCCCGACACAACGATTCCAGCCGAAGTCAGTTCCGGGCGATCCGAGGCCGCAACCTTGTCTTCGACCCATTCTGACAGGCCAGGGTTGGCCGCAGCGCCAATGGTTTCAACCGACGCCGAGCCACCGGTCCCAGCCGCATCAAAGGTCGAGGTCCGGAAAGACACGACTTTCTTGGCGTCCGTGGATTTCACGGTCTGGACCGCGTTACCAGCATAGATCGGGCGCTCAAATGTGTTGGCGTCAACCACGCCGGAGGCATCCGAGATCACCATGACATCCAACAACGCAGCCACGCGGGGCAGCACGTTTTTGGCGTCTGTGGTGGCCGGGGCAACGATGTGTTCATAATCACCCGCCAGCGATACAATCAGCGCCGCTGTGGGCTCTGCCAGGCGGTGGCCCAATGATGCATCTTCGGCCACGAGGACCTTGGAAACGCCGTCAATCTTGGCACAGGCTTCGCCTGCGGCGGCCGCGGATGCACCACAGCAAAGTGCCGTAACATCGCCAAGTTTCTGGGCTGCAGTCACTGCTTTTGCAGTTGCGTCCAGTGCCAATTCACCATCGGTGACTTCTGCGAGAAGAAGAACAGCCATTATACAGCCCCCACTTCTTTGAGTTTTGCGACAAGCTCGTCAACCGAGCCAACGATTTCACCGGCTTTGCGGCTCTCGGGTTCCTCGGTCTTGAGGATCTCAAGGCGGGGCGTCACGTCAACGCCGTACTCCGCTGCGGTCTTCTCATCCATCGGCTTTTTCTTGGCCTTCATGATGTTGGGCAAGGAGGCATACCGCGGCTCATTGAGGCGCAGATCAACGGTGATGATCGTGGGCATGCTCACCTTGATGGTTTGCAAACCGCCATCCACTTCGCGGGTGACCACGGCATGATCGCCGTCAATGTCCAGCCCGCTGGCAAAGGTGCCCTGGGACCACCCCATCAGGGCTGAAAGCATTTGACCGGTGGCGTTCATGTCGTTGTCGATCGCCTGCTTGCCTGCCAGAACCAGGCCGGGCTGCTCTTCGTCGACCACAGCCTTGAGGATCTTGGCAACCGCCAGAGGCTCAATATCGGAATGAACATCATCCGCGGCCACAACAAGAATGGCCCGATCAGCGCCCATGGCCAAAGCGGTGCGCAGGGTTTCCTGGCTTTGCTTCACACCGATAGAAACCGCGATGACTTCCTCGGCTTTGCCCGCTTCCTTGAGACGGATCGCCTCTTCGACGGCAATCTCGTCGAACGGGTTCATGGACATTTTGACATTGGCAAGATCGACGCCCGTTCCATCCGCTTTCACACGGACTTTCACGTTATAGTCGATCACGCGCTTGACAGGTACAAGCACCTTCATTGGCATGGTCTCCCTAATTTGACCGGGAGCCGTAGTGGCGACTCCCTTCACAAGAATTCTGGGGCTTTGATATAGGTTTCGTCCCCCGAGAAACAGGGAAAAATCGTCACGCTTATGTGGGGAGGTGCCAGGTGTTCCTCGGGGCCGAGAATTATTGTAGTGAGCCGTGAATTTGGGGGCAAAAAATGGAATGCTGCAATGAAAAAGGCCCCACTTTTCAGCGGGGCCTTCCTCAATTCATATGCCGAAAACCTAGTCTTCGCGGCTCTCAGGGGTTTCCACCAGAGTGTCAAACTCGTCGCCGCCGATGATGTCTTCCTCGACGGGCGCTGCAAGGGCAGCGGCGGCTTCGGCTTCTTCACGGCGTGCTTCGATGACCACGTTATCGCGCGATTGCGCAATGCTGCGCATCTGTTGCGTGGCCGCACCGGTGCCCGCTGGGATCAGACGACCCACGATGACGTTTTCTTTCAGGCCGACCAGTTTGTCGCGCTTGCCCTGAACCGATGCTTCGGTCAGAACCCGCGTGGTTTCCTGGAACGATGCCGCCGAGATGAACGAGCGAGTCTGCAGGCTCGCCTTGGTGATCCCCAACAGGATCGGCTCGCCTTTTGCTTCGCGGCCACCTTTTGATACGGCCTTTTCGTTGGCTGCATCAAATTCGGCTTTGTCCACATGCTCGCCTTTCAGCAATGTGGTTTCTCCTGAATCCAGGATTTCCCACTTTTGCAGCATTTGACGCACGATCACTTCGATATGCTTATCGTTGATCTTCACGCCTTGCAGGCGGTACACATCTTGCACCTCGTCGATCATGTAATCTGCCAAAGCTTCGACACCCATGATGGACAGGATGTCATGCGGGGCAGGGTTGCCGTCCATGATGTAGTCACCCTTCTGGACAAAATCACCTTCCTGAACAGGAATGTGCTTGCCCTTGGGCACCATGTATTCAACCGGATCCATCGTCTCATCAGCGGCTTCGATGCTGATACGGCGTTTGTTCTTGTAGTCACGCCCATAGCGCACATAGCCGTCGATTTCAGCGATGATGGCGTTGTCTTTGGGGCGACGTGCCTCAAACAATTCAGCCACACGCGGCAGACCACCGGTGATGTCCTTGGTTTTGGCACCCTCACGCGGGATACGCGCCACAACGTCACCAGCATGGACTTCCTGACCTTCTTCAATCGACAGGATCGCATCCACCGACATTGGATAAGTCACCGGGTTGCCCGCATCATTGCGCACAGGCTCGCCATCTTCGCCCACAATCAGGATCTCTGGCTTAAGCTCGCCGCCTTTGGGCGCAGCGCGCCAATCCATCACGATCTTCTGGGTCATGCCGGTGGCATCATCCGTCACATCGCGCACAGCAAGGCCGCTGACCAGGTCAACAAACTTTGCGGTACCGGTTTTCTCGGCCAGAATGGGCAGGGTGTAGGGATCCCACTCAAACATTTTGTCGCCGCGTTTGACCTTGGCTTTGTCCTTAACGAACATCTTGGTACCATAGCCCACTTTGTGGCTGGCAAGTTCGTTGCCTTTGTCGTCGTTGATCCGCAGTTTCATGTTCCGGCCCATGACCAGAATATCGCCTTTGGAGTTTTCCAGCAGTTGGGCGTTCTCAAACTCGATCTTGCCCTCTTGGCTGGCTTCCAGGAACGATTGCTGACCAGCTTGCGCAACACCGCCGATGTGGAACGTCCGCATCGTCAGCTGTGTGCCCGGTTCGCCAATGGACTGCGCCGCGATGATGCCCACGGCCTCACCTTGGTTGACCATCGTGCCGCGCGCCAGATCCCGCCCGTAACACGCCGCACAAACACCGTCTTCGGCTTCGCAGGTCAGTGGGCTGCGAATGCGCATGGTTGCAACGCCGGCTTCTTCGATGGTGTCGGCCATACGTTCGTCGATCAACTCGCCTGCGCGAAGGATCAGGCTGTCATCTTTGGGGCTGAACACATCATCCGCTGTGACGCGGCCAAGGATACGTTCTGCCAGCGAGGCGACAACTTCACCATCTCGGGTGGCCGGTTCGGCGGTGATACCACGCTCAGTTCCACAATCATGCTCGCGCACGATGCAGTCTTGCGCCACATCCACCAGACGACGTGTCAGATACCCTGAGTTCGCCGTCTTCAAAGCCGTATCCGACAGACCTTTGCGTGCACCGTGGGTAGAGTTGAAGTACTCAAGAACCGTCAAACCTTCTTTAAAGTTTGAGATGATCGGTGTTTCGATGATGTCGCCATTCGGCTTGGCCATCAGGCCACGCATACCGCCCAGCTGTTTCATCTGAGTAACAGAACCACGCGCACCGGAGTGGGCCATCATGTAAACCGAGTTCGGTTCCATCACAGCACCGTTTTCATCGGTGTGTGAGGCCGAGATGGTATTCATCATGGCATCAGTCACTTCGTCGTTACATTTTGACCAGGCATCGACAACTTTGTTGTATTTTTCGCCCTGAGTAATCAGGCCGTCCATATACTGCTGTTCAAACCCTTTGACCTGATCGCGGGTGCCATCAACGATGGTCCATTTGGTGTCAGGGATAACCATGTCATCCTTGCCAAAGCTGATGCCAGCACGGAACGCTTCTTTGAAGCCCATGCCCATGATCTGGTCACAGAAGATGACGCTCTCTTTTTGACCGCAATAGCGATAGACAGTGTCAATCACGTTCTGCACTTCTTTCTTGCGCAGAAGTTTGTTCACCAGTTCAAACGGCGCCTTCGAGTTCTTTGGCAGCAATGCCCCCAGACGGGCACGGCCCGGCGTGGTTTCAAAGCGTTCAAAGATTTCGTTGCCTTCCTCATCGTACTGCGACAGGCGGACCTGAACTTTGGCGTGCATATGCACCTCGCCGGAATCCAGCGCGTGCTGCACTTCGTCAACCGACGCAAA
>DFBW01000018.1:15142-15465 GCA_002366775.1 Roseovarius sp. UBA3070
AGCTGAGCTTCGAGGCTCAGAGGAACGTGCACAGCCATTTGGTCACCGTCAAAGTCGGCGTTGAAGGCCGAACAGACCAGCGGGTGCAGCTGAATAGCCTTACCTTCGATCAGGACAGGTTCAAACGCCTGGATACCCAAACGGTGAAGCGTCGGCGCGCGGTTCAACATGACGGGGTGTTCGCGGATCACCTCATCCAGAATGTCCCAAACTTCGGGGCGTTCTTTTTCAACCAGCTTTTTGGCCTGTTTCACTGTCGAAGACATGCCTTTGGCCTCAAGCCGCGAATAGATGAACGGCTTGAACAGCTCCAGCGCCATCTT
>DFBW01000114.1:0-2110 GCA_002366775.1 Roseovarius sp. UBA3070
CGCCGCTGAGGTGGATCAGCATATCCGTGGCCTGTCACCCTTTCCCGGTGCCTGGACCCAAACGCAGGGTGAGCGCCTAAAGGTGCTGGCATCGCGCCTGTCACAGGGGAG
Organism: Roseovarius sp. UBA3070; assembly: GCA_002366775.1. GTDB lineage: Bacteria > Pseudomonadota > Alphaproteobacteria > Rhodobacterales > Rhodobacteraceae > Roseovarius. Next base: position 112 of record DFBW01000114.1, read on the forward strand.
CGGTGCGCCGGGGCTGATCCTGGACGATGCGCTGAGCGTGGCGTGCGGGCGCGGGGCGGTGCAGCTTTTGCGCTTGCAACGGGCGGGGAGGGGCGCGCAGGATGCGCAGGAGTTTCTGCGCGGCACCCCCCTACCAAAGGGCACCCGCCTGACATGAGAGGCAGATAACAATGTTCATGGTCTTGTTCGGAACCGTCGTCGTTGCCGGGATCGTTGGATATGTCAGTGAAAAGTCAGGCTTCACCCGTAACGGGTATCTACCGTCGATTATCATCTGTGTCGGGGGGGCATTCCTGTTTTACTTCGTGCGGATCATGTTCGGCATTAAATTCGGGGCGCCGGGGGTGGATGCAATCATCTCATCCATCGGGGCGCTGATCATCGTGCCGACACATTGGCGTGGGCGCCGCTAAAAAGGAGATCAGATCATGTCTGTCATTCTATTGGTTATCATCGGGGCCGCGGCCGGGTTTCTGGCCACACGCCTGATGAACATCGAGGCGGGTATCGTGCCCACCGTTGGTATTGGTATCGCGGGCGCGCTGCTGGGCGGACTGGTGCTTCAGGTTTTGTTGCGCATTATGGGCGCAATGGCCGGCTTTGTCGGGGCTGTGCTGGGGGCGCTTTTGCTGATCTGGCTGTGGCAAACCTATGTAAAGAAGCCTTGAGCGAAAAAAAAGGGCTGGACAGTTGCCTGCCCAGCCTTGTCCTGTTGGACGTCGTTTTTTTTGGCACCGCCTAACCTGGGAGGAGGATAGGCTGACGGCGCTTAGTTGAACTGCAGAACCAAGGGAGGAGGTATGGCCTGCAATCGCTCTAGAGTAACTTTAGAATGCTGCGTTGCGGCGAAATCGGCAAGGGGATAATTGAATATTTCCAAAATATTCGGAAGTCACAGATTTAAATGACTAAATATTAGCGCTGCTGAGGGGAAATGACTAATATTCCAGCACAAAAATGCTGCACTTGCGAGATACTTAACTCCTGGGCGGTCGCGCGCGATAAACCGGCAATTTCCAGCCAAACAGCAATGATCCGGCGCGCAACGTCCATGTGACCCCGGCACAGACGATCAACCCCAGCTCGGGCTGATACAGCATATCAGCCACAATCACCCCGGCCAATGAGCCGCCAAATGCGGCTGAGATATAAAGCTCGCCCTGTTTGAGCACCAATGGCACCTCGCCCACCACCACATCGCGCAGCAACCCACCCATGCATCCGGTCAACACGCCCATCAACACCATGATCAGCGATGGTTGCAGCATTTGCATGGCCAGCCCCACGCCCGCTGGCACGGCCACGGCCAGGGCAAAACTATCGAGCCATAACAGCCAGCGGTATCGGCTCTCCACCAGATGTGCGCTCAGAAAGATCAGCAAGGCCGCGCCGCAGGCAATCAGGATGTAATTCGGATTGCCGACCCAAAACACCGGGTTACGATCCAGGAGCACGTCGCGCAGCGTGCCGCCGCCCACAGCCGTCAGACAGGCGACAAAGGCAAAGCCGACGATATCCAGCTGCGCGCGGGATGCGACCAGCGCGCCGGTAAGTGCAAATATCAGCACCGAGGCATAATCGAGCAGCATCAACAGTGTCATGTGTAACCCTTGTCTGGTTTGAACGGAGCCATGCCGGCGCGGGCCAATTCATCTGCGCGCTCGTTTTCGGGGTGGCCTGCGTGGCCCTTGACCCATTCCCAGATCACAGTATGGCGCGCCTGGGCCTCGTCCAGCCGTTGCCACAGCTCCACATTTTTGACGGGCTTCTTGTTTGAGGTACGCCACCCATTGCGCTTCCAGCCATGTATCCAGCCAGTCACACCGTTCTTCACATAGGCGCTGTCGGTGACAATGGTCAGGGTGCTGGGCCGTTCCAGCACTTCAAGCGCATGGATCGCGGCCAGCAGCTCCATCCGGTTGTTGGTGGTGTCAGCTTCACCGCCCTGTAACTCGCGCTCTTTGACGATTGTGCCGTCTTGCACGGCGCGCATCAATAC
>DFBW01000114.1:2189-2659 GCA_002366775.1 Roseovarius sp. UBA3070
GAGAAAGGCGTAAAGCCTGCATTCTTTAGAAGTTCTGTCAATTCTGATTCCGTATAATAAGAATATAGCCGACCAAGGCTGTCACGGTGTTCTGCGATGCCAGTTTTCATGCCGATATGGAACAGCCCACCAGGTTTCAGCGCATTGCGAAGGCGGGCCAGATGGGCAGGCATATCTGCCTTTGGCGCGTGCAGCAGGCTGAAGTTGGCCCAAATGCCGTCATATATGTTGTCACCGCTGATTTCATCGAACCGTGCAAGGCGTGCTGTGACGCCGGGCTGTGCCGCTGCCAAAGCCACCATTTCAGGCACCGCATCGGTGGCGTCGACTGTCAGCCCTGCGCGGGCCATGGCCGCGCCGGAGTTGCCCGGCCCACAGCCCAGATCCAGAACATGCGCACCGTCCTGCAACCCTCCAATAAAGGCCGTCAGTTGCGGGCTCTTGTCCTCATTGTGCACCATCGCTGAATA
>DFBW01000173.1:0-932 GCA_002366775.1 Roseovarius sp. UBA3070
TCGAGGCCCCCATGTAGGTCACCAAATAGACCGGCAGCAGGGCGTGGATCATTTCGGACGAAATATCCATCCAGAGGGATACAAGCCCTAGCGCCCAGATGCCGCGCGGCAACCGGCGCAACGTGGTACGATCCAGCTTTGGATGTGCGGCATTGCTATTTACAGGCACCTGTCGTTTTAACATCTGGACCTAAATTTAGCATGTTTCTGAATGATTGTAACAATTATAAACGGAGTTGGGCTCACACATGGAATTCGAAAGTACATCGAATGTCAACTCTTGGCGCGTTGCGGAATAGCGATTGAGTCGCAGCATTTGTAGGATTGGGCTCAAAACGATCATTCGACCATTTCCGCGAAGGCCAGCGTTTGCCCCCGAGGTGGCGATTCTAACCGCAGTTTGGAAGTGCTTGATGTCTGCTGAGTGCATCCACAGAACGAATGTCACGCCAAGATCAGCCTAATTTCCAGCCCAAGGGAGGGGGCTGACGATGGTCCGGGGCGCTGCGCGCCTGTTAACCGGGCTATGGGGGGCAGGTGTCCTGACTTTAGCTTAATGCCTCATCCAGTTTTGCCAGAATGGCGGTCCATCCGCCCTGATGATTATCGCGGCTTTGTTCATCGACGAAGCGAATGTGGTTGAGCGTCAGATGGGTTCCGCCGTCCTTGGCGCGAAGATCCAGCGTGACGGTGCTGCCTTCGGCGTTAAACGGGCTTTCCCATGAGAAGACCAGCCGGTTGGGGCGGTCGATTTCTTTGTAGACGCCTCCATGGGGCATTTCATCATTGCCATTTTTCATCACCAGATCAAAGCGCCCGCCCACTTTGGCGTCGGCGGTGGCGCTTGGGGTGGTCATGCCGGGGCCGGGACACATGAAGCGCATCAGCATTTCGGGGTCCAGCCAGGCATCAAACACCTGTTCGGGCGTGGC
>DFBW01000173.1:968-2314 GCA_002366775.1 Roseovarius sp. UBA3070
AGCGCCTCAAGGCGAAGCGCCCAGATTGAACGTAAGTCCTCAAACCAACGGTCTATGTCGCGCAAAGGCTCCATCTGCACCTCGATGAGATGCTCGCGCCATTCGGTTCGACGAATGACAAGGCCTGCGCGCTCCAGCACTTTGATGTGCTTGGACACGGAATTGAGGCTCATTTCAAAATGGCCCGCAATCTGGGTGACCCGAAGCGGGCCATGCTGCGCCAGAAGCGTCAGAATGGCGCGCCGGGTCGGGTCGCTTGCGGCTTTGAAAATATCCGTGAGGCGGGGGTTTGATTCTTGTTCAACCATGTGGGTGAATAACAAGTGATGACCTGTCAGTCAACCAAATAGGTGAATGAGATTTATACAAGTCTGACCCGGCAACATCTGACCATTCGGAAAAAACCGGGTTCTCAACCGGCGGCGGTCGTGCTTAACTCCTCCGACGACAAAATATAAATGGGAGGAGCCGATGCCACAGGTCAATATGACTGTGAATGGCAAAGCCGCGACAGGTACCGTTGAGGGCCGCACGCTGCTTGTTGATTTTCTGAGAGAAACACTGGGCATGACCGGCACGCATGTGGGCTGTGACACCAGCCAATGTGGTGCCTGCGTGGTACATGTGAATGGCAAAGCCGTGAAATCCTGCACCATGTTTGCTGCCGAAGCCGAGGGCGCAGAGGTGGCCACTGTTGAGGGAATGGCAGCGGCGGATGGGACGCTCAGCACTATTCAACAGGCGTTTCAGGATCACCATGGGCTGCAATGCGGATTCTGCACGCCGGGTATGGTGATGTCTGCCGCGGCCCTGCTCAGGGATAACCCAAAGCCCAGCGAGGCCGAAGTGCGTGACTATCTGGAGGGCAATATTTGCCGCTGCACCGGGTATCACAACATCGTCAAAGCGATCATGGCCGCGTCCGGTCAGGACGTTTCAAGCATCGCCGCAGAGTAACCCGTTGACCGGGCTTTGACCCGGCACCGCTTAAGGGAGGATTAAGATATGCCAGCAGATGGAGGCATCGGCGCCAGTTCCAAACGGCGCGAGGACGTCCGGTTTTTGACCGGAAACGGAAATTATACAGACGACATCAATATGCGTGGGCAGGCTTATGTGCATTTCCTGCGCTCGGATGTGGCCCATGGGGTATTGAACAGCGTAGACACCAGCGCGGCGGCCGACATGCCCGGCGTGGTGCATATTTTCACCGGTGCGGATTTCACCGAGGTGGGCGGTATTCCCTGCGGCTGGCAGATAACAGACAAACACGGCGAAGTGATGCAAGAGCCAAAGCACCCGGTGCTGGCGGATGGCAAAGTGCGCCATGTCGGTGATCCGATTGC
>DFBW01000173.1:2407-8009 GCA_002366775.1 Roseovarius sp. UBA3070
AACCGGCTGATCCCCAACGCGATGGAACCACGGGTTGCGGTGGGTGATTACAACCGCTCTACTGGCGACAGCACACTTTATACCACCAGCCAGAATCCGCATGTGATCCGGCTTTTGATGGGCGCGTTTGTACTGGGTATTCCTGAGCACAAGCTGCGCGTCGTGGCCCCGGATGTGGGGGGTGGATTTGGCTCAAAAATCTTCCACTATGCAGAAGAAGCGCTGTGCACCTTTGCTGCCAAAGCCCTGAACCGTCCGGTGAAATGGACCTGTTCGCGTTCTGAGGCCTTTATCAGTGATGCCCATGGCCGGGATCATGTGACCAAGATTGATCTGGCGCTGGACGCCGACAACAACTTTACTGCTGTTCGCACAGAAACCTATGCCAATATGGGTGCGTATCTCAGCACCTTTGCGCCTTCGGTGCCCACTTGGTTGCACGGTACGTTGATGGCCGGGAACTATAAAACCCCGTTGGTTTATGTGAACGTCAAGGCGGTGTTTACCAACACTGTGCCCGTTGACGCCTATCGCGGGGCCGGACGGCCCGAGGCGACCTACCAGCTGGAACGTGTGATTGACAAAGCGGCAATCGAGCTGGGTGTTGATCCCATTGCGCTCAGACGTCAGAATTTTATCACCGAGTTTCCTTATGCCACACCTGTGGCGGTGGAATATGACACCGGCGATTATGTTGCGACGATGGACAAGCTGGAAGAGATGGCAGACCTGTCGGGCTTTGAGGCGCGACTGGCCGAAAGTCAGGCCAAAGGCAAGCTGCGTGGCCTTGGGGTGAATTGCTATATTGAGGCCTGCGGCATCGCTCCCAGCAACCTTGTGGGCCAACTTGGCGCACGCGCGGGGCTGTATGAAAGCGCCACGGTGCGGGTCAATGCCACAGGTGGTCTGGTGGTCATGACCGGCAGCCACAGCCACGGGCAGGGGCATGAGACATCCTTTGCCCAGGTGGTGGCCGATATGATTGGCATTGATGAAAACATGGTTGAAATCGTGCATGGCGACACCGCCAACACACCGATGGGCATGGGCACCTATGGCTCGCGTTCATTGGCCGTAGGTGGGTCTGCTATGGTGCGTGCGACCGAAAAAATCATCGCCAAGGCGCGCAAGATCGCTGCGCATCTGATGGAAGCCGCTGAGGCCGACATTGAGCTGAAGGATGGCCAGTTCTCGGTTGCGGGCACGGATAAATCCGTGGCCTGGGGCGATGTCACCCTGGCGGCCTATGTGCCGCATAATTACCCGCTTGAGGAAATCGAGCCGGGGCTGGAGGAAACCGCGTTTTATGATCCGGCCAACTTCACCTATCCGTCGGGGGCGTATGCCTGCGAAGTCGAGGTTGACCCGGACACCGGCAAGGTGACGATTGAGCGCTTTTCGGCGGCGGATGACTTTGGCAATATTGTCAATCCGATGATTGTCTCGGGGCAGGTCCATGGTGGGCTGGCGCAGGGCATCGGGCAGGCGTTGCTTGAGGGGTGTGGCTATGATGAAAACGGCCAGCTCTTGACCGGGTCATTCATGGATTATGCCATGCCACGCGCCAGTGATGTGCCATTCTACAGCGTGGATCATTCATGCCAAACGCCATGTACCCATAACCCGCTAGGGGTGAAGGGCTGCGGTGAAGCGGGTGCCATTGGCTCGCCGCCATCGGTGGTCAATGCGGTGGTTGATGCGCTCAGGCGCGGCGGGCACGATGTGACACATGTTGATATGCCACTGTCGCCATCGCGCGTCTGGTCGGCAATGCAAGGGTAAGGGAGACAAGACAATGTATACATTTGATATCGAACGCCCAAGCACTGTTGGTGATGCGGTGAAACTGCTGAGCGATAGCACGGAAAGCCAACCACTGGGGGGCGGGCAAACGCTGATTCCGACGTTGAAACAACGCCTTGCCATGCCTGACCGGCTGGTGTCCCTGGGGGGGATCACTGAAATTCAGGGCATTTCCCAGGATGATGGCGGGGCCTTGTGTATCGGCGGGGGCGTGACCCATGCCGATGTGGCCGCAGGCGCGGGGGCTTATGCGGCCCTTGCGGGGCTTGCGGGCAAAATCGGGGATCCAGCGGTGCGCAATCGCGGCACTATCGGAGGGTCACTGGCCAACAATGACCCCTCGGCGTGCTATCCGTCGGCGGTGCTGGCCTCGGGGGCGACTGTTGTAACCAACACGCGTGAAATCGCGGCTGATGATTTCTTTGACGGGTTGTTCACAACAGCCCTGGAGGAAGGCGAGATCATCACCGAGGTGAGGTTCGCGGTGCCGCAAAAAGCTGCTTATATGAAGTTTGAACAACCTGCCTCGCGCTTTGCTTTGGTTGGTGTGTTTGTGGCCAAATACGCCGATGGCGTGCGTGTGGCGGTGACGGGTGCGTCTGAGGGCGGCGTGTTTCGCTGGGCCGAGGCCGAGGCGGCACTGAGCACCAATTTCGCGGCATCGGCACTGGATGGGCTGAGCCTGGATGGATCTGGTATGATCTCAGACCTGCACGGGTCTGGCGATTATCGTGCACATCTGGTGGCGGTGATGACACGCCGTGCGGTGGAGGCCGCCTGAACCGGGCTGATAGCGACACTTTGAAAAGCGCGCGACCTCAGGCGGGGCCGCGCGCTTTTTGTTGGAACCGCAGCCTCCGGCGGGGATATTTTAAAGCGTATCGCCTTTAACCTGAGGCAGGCACATGGCGATGCGCGCCGCGACATATGAATGTTGCGGGCGTTTCGGGCAAAACCTCTGATGCGGGTTTTACGCGAAACGCTTTAGGCAAGAAGATGGGAGGAGGGCGCTCAGCCCATTTTACGCAGGCGTTTGAACAGGCTGGATGTATCCCAGCGCCCGCCGCCCATTTTTTGCACGTCCTTATAAAACTGATCAACCAGAGCAGTGACGGGCAGGGAGGCGCCGTTTTCATTTGCGGTGGACAGGCAAATGCCAAGGTCTTTGCGCATCCAGTCAGTGGCAAAGCCGTGTTCGAACTGGTCGTCAATCATGGTTTCATAGCGGTTGGACATCTGCCAGCTGCCGGCCGCGCCCTGGCTGATCACCTCAACCACCGAGCGGCCATCAAGCCCGGCTTTTTCAGCAAAATGAAGTGCTTCGGACAGGCCTTGAACCAGGCCGGCAATGGCGATCTGGTTGCACATTTTGGTGAGCTGGCCTGCGCCGCTTTCACCAATACGGCGGCACATTTTGGCGTAGATGTTCATCACAGGTTCAGCGGCGTCATAGGCCGCTTGATCACCGCCACACATTATGCCGAGCTGGGCATTTTGGGCCCCCGCCTGACCGCCCGAGATGGGTGCGTCGACAAAATTCAGACCAGAGTCCTTGGCAGCGGCATAAAGCTCGCGGGTGACTTTTTCGGATACAGTTGTGTGATCCACGAAGGTGGCCCCGGTGGCCATCCCGGCAAATGCGCCGTTGTCGCCAAGGCATACGCTGCGCAAATCGTCGTCATTGCCAACGCAGGCCATAACAAAATCAGCGCCGGTTGCGGCGGCGCGCGGGGTGTCAGCGTGGGTGCCGCCGTATTCGCTTGCCCAAGCTGCGGCTTTGCTTGATGTGCGGTTGTAAACACAGACGGAATGACCCGCCGCCTGTAAATGCCCGGCCATTGGATAGCCCATTACGCCCAAGCCCAGAAATGCCAGTTTTGCCATCGGTATCTTCCTTGCCATTGTCTCGCCTTGGATTTCTGACTATCCCCGTTCAATGATGCAAGGGAAAAGGGGCGCGGGCCTGATGACAATGTTGTTTCGTTGGCTGATCAGGATAGCGGGCGCGATGGTGCTGCTGGCTGTGGCGGCTGTGCTGGTGGGGTATTTCCTGTTGTCACGCTCCTTGCCCGATTATTCCAAAACTTTGGGCGTGACCGGGATCACCGCCCCGGTTGAGATCATTCGCAATAATTCCAACGTGCCGCATATTTTTGGCAAGGCGGATGCAGATGTGTTTTTTGGCCTTGGGTATGTGCATGCCCAGGACCGGCTGTGGCAGATGACGATGCTGCGCCGTACTGTGCAGGGGCGGCTATCTGAGGTGTTTGGGCCAAGGACCATCGAGATCGACAAGGTGCTGCGCCGGTTTGATCTTTATGGTTTGGCGCGCCAGTCGGTTGAGGTGCAGGATGCGCGCACGCTTGCCGCGCTGGAGGCGTATTCTGCGGGTGTGAATGCCCGTCTGGGCGAAATCAACCAAGAGGCTCTGGGGCGTGGTGCGCCTGAGATGTTCTTGTTTGATGTGCCAATCGCGCCTTGGCAACCTGCAGATTCCATTGCAATTATCAAGTTGATGGGGGTGCAGCTGTCATCACATCTCCAAAATGAGGTGCTGCGTGCCCGCACGACACTGGCGGTGCCTGATGCGGCACGATTGGCGGATATTCTGCCCGATGCACCGGGCAGCGGAATTGCCGCCCTGGCAGATTATGCCAGCTTGTTTCCGGGCCAACCTATGGGGCGGCAGGTGGCGCAGGCGGAGCCATCGGGCAAACCGCTGTCACCTTTCAAAGACCGCGCCTTTGCCGGGGCGTCAAATGCCTGGGCTGCGGCACCTGCTCGGTCTGCCTCTGGTGGGACGCTTTTGGCCAATGATCCACATCTGGGCCTTTCTGCACCTGCGATCTGGTATTTGGCGCGCATGGAATTGCAAACAGGTGGTGTGATTGGTGGTACAATCCCGGGCGTGCCTGCGGTGATGACAGGGCGGTCGAGCTCACTTGGGTGGGGGATCACCTCGTCTTATCTGGATGATCAGGATGTGTTCATGGAAGAGTTGAACAGCCAGAACACCGAGCAGTACCGGACGCCTGATGGGTACAAGGAATTTGTCACCCGCAAGTCGATCATCGAAATAAAAGACCAGAACCCGGTCACACTGACGCTGAGATGGTCAGACAATGGCCCAATCCTGCCCGGATCACATTATGATTTGTCCAAGGTGACGCCTGCGGGCCATGTGGCCGCGCTCAGCTGGACGGTGTTGACGCCCAAAGACACAACGATGACCTCGGCTGTTTCGCTGATGTATGCCAGCACTGTTGAAGAGGCATTGGAGAGCGGGCGATATTACATCGGGCCGTCCCAAAACCTGACTGTGGTGGATCAAGAAAAGATTGCCATGAAAACCATCGGGGCGATGCCACGCCGAGATGCCGCGCACCAAAGCCAGGGGCGGATGCCCAGCCCCGGTTGGCGCAAGGAAAACCGCTGGCAGGGGCTGAGCGCCTATTCGGCGAACCCTGAGTTTGTGGCGCCTGTGGGCGGGCTGTTGGGCAATACCAACAACAAGACAGTGGATCGCCCATTTCCGTTGCATGTCAGTTACTTATGGGGTGATACGCAGCGGGTGAACCGTTGGAAACGGCTGATGCAGATCCGGCAGGTGCACACCCGTGACAGCTTCATCGAAGCGCAATTGGACACGGTCAGCTTTACTGCGCGTTCCTTGTTGCCACTGATCGGCGCTGAGTTGTGGTTTACCGGTGAAACCGCGCCCGAGGGCACCCCGGAGCGGCTGCGTCAGCGTGCCTTGGAGCTGTTGTCGGAATGGAATGGCGAGATGAACGAGCATCTG
>DFBW01000173.1:8096-11445 GCA_002366775.1 Roseovarius sp. UBA3070
TATCTGAGCGGTATGGCACCGCACTGGAAAGCCTGCGCTGGGGGGATGCGCATCAGGCGACACATGATCATCAGGTGTTGGGCGAGGTGCCCGTGCTGCGCCACTTTGTGAATATCCGGCAGAGCACATCGGGTGGTGACAATACGCTGTTGCGCGGGCGCACACGCGGTGGCGACGGGCCTGATCCGTTTGAGAATGTGCATGGGGCGGGATACCGGGGCGTCTATGATTTTGCCGATCCCGATAGTTCGGTTTTTGTGATCTCAACCGGGCAATCGGGGCATTTCCTGAGCCGCCACTATGATGATCTGGCGCAGTTGTGGCGGCGCGGTGAGTACATCCCGATGTCGCTGGACCGCGATCTGGCGCGCGCGGCGGCGGTGGGGGTGACCGTCCTTCATCCCGCTGGGGAGTAGCTGGGGGAAGGTGGGGTGAAACCCCACCTTACAGATGCACCGCGCCTTTTTCGTAGGGTGGGGTTTTACCCCACCATGGGTTGATCAGGCGTTGGCGTCGCGGATTTTGTCTGCGGCGTCTTTGTCGTAGGTGACGCCGTTTTGTTCAAACAGAGTGTCCAGCTCGCCAGAGAGGGTCATCTCGGTGATGATATCGCAGCCACCGACGAATTCACCTTTGACGTAAAGCTGCGGCACGGTGGGCCAATCGGAATAATCCTTGATGCCTTGGCGAACATCCGGGTCAGCCAGCACATCAACGTCTGAAAACTCCACACCCATGAAATTCAGCACGCCTGCGACGCGCGAGGAGAACCCGCATTGCGGCATATCCTTGGAGCCTTTCATGTAAAGCACCACGTCATTGGCTTTGACGGTTTCGTCGATCTGGGTTTTTACGTCGGTCATTTGCTGCTCCTTGCTTTGGAAGGCACAAAGGCCTTTGCATATTTCTGCGGGTCGCGAGGGACGCGCGTTATAGTATTGTACCCGCCACCTGAACTACCCGCCGCGGCGCCAGAGCCACCTTCAACTAGGCTGTCGCCTTGGCTAGGTTCGGTGCCGCGAGATTGTTTTGGGCCATTGCGTGGTTTGCGGTCGAATAATGCGTAAACGGCTGCAATTGCAACAATAGGGCTAGCGGCGATTAGGGTGAACAAGAGAGTGCTCAAAACTTATTCCGGAGCCTTGGTGGTCAATGCCAGAGCATGCAAATCGCCATTCGGCCCGTCCATCTTGCCCTTCAGGGCGGCATAGACGGCGCGTTGTTGTTGCACCCGGTTCATGTCGGCGAACGCCGCATCGATCACCTCGGCGGCATAGTGATTACCGTCACCGGCCAGATCGGTGATGGTGATCTGTGCGTCGGGAAAACTGACGCGGATCAGGTCTTCGATTTCCTGAGCTTGCATGGCCATTGTTGGCGCGCTCCTTTGAGGTTTGAATAAGATGTAAGCCCCGTCCACAGATTTCGCAAGGTGGGGCAGGGCGATAACCGACAGTTGCAGTTAATACCCCTAGCTGTCGAACAAAGCGCCAAAGCTGTTGCGAAAGAGGCTGGACAGGTCAGCCATCGGGGCCGATTGGCCACCATAGTTGACCAGATCACCACCGAAGTGCCCAACCACCTGCGCAGGTACACCGGCAGGGCCAGCGGCCAGCATCAGCGCCTCGGCATCTTTGGCCGAGCAAGCAATGAGATAGCGCGCTTGATCTTCGCCAAACAGCGTGGCGGTGTCGGCGCTGTCCAAGGTGACGCCCAGATCGGCGGCCTCGGCCAGCTCAAACGCGGCCAGCGCCAGCCCGCCGTCTGACAGGTCTGTGCAGGCGGTGATATGTGCGCGGTTGGCGCGGATGAAATTGCCGTGGCGTTTCTCAACGATCAGATCGACTGTGGGCGCGTCGCCCTCAACCCGGCCCAGAACCTCGGCCAGCAGGGCGGATTGGCCGAGATGCCCAGCGGTATCGCCGATCAGCAAAGCCACATCGCCGTCACGCGCTTGGCCGGTGATGGCGTCATCGGCGTGTTTGATCAGCCCCACAGCGCCAATGGTGGGTGTGGGCAGGATCGCAGTGCCGTCAGTTTCATTGTAAAGTGACACATTGCCGGAAACGATGGGCATATCGAGTGTCTCAACCGCGGCCGAGATCCCCTGGATCGCCCCTACGAATTGCCCCATGATGGCGGGCTTTTCGGGGTTGCCGAAGTTCATATTGTCGGTGGTGGCCAAAGGCACCGCGCCCAGGGCTGTGAGGTTGCGGTACGCCTCGGCCACGGCCTGTTTACCACCCTCAACCGGGTTTGCCTTTACATAGCGCGGGGTCACATCCGAGGTGAAGGCCAGCAGTTTGTCTGTGCCATGCACACGGATCAGACCGGCGCCTTGCCCTGGTGTGCGGGTGCTGTCGGCCATGACCATCGTGTCATATTGCTCCCATACCCATTGGCGCGACGAGTAGTTGGCCGATTTGATCAGGGCAGTAAGCCCGTCAATCGGATCGACCTGCGCCACGCTGGCCGGATCAAGTGGGGTGGCGGGGGGCGTTGGCTCCCAGGGGCGGTCATATTCGGGGGCACTGCCTGACAGGGTGGCAAGTGGGAGGTCTGCTTTTACCTCATCGCCATGCAGGATCAAAAAGCGATCCTCGGCAATGGTTTCGCCGACGATGGCAAAATCAAGGTCCCATTTTTCGAACACGGCACGGGCTTCTGCTTCCAGCTCGGGGCGCAGAACCATGAGCATACGTTCCTGAGATTCGCTGAGCATCATCTCATAGGCGGTCATATTGTCTTCGCGTTGTGGCACATCGTTGAGTTGCAGCCTGACGCCCAATCCGCCTTTGTCGCCCATTTCCACGGCCGAACAGGTCAGGCCCGCAGCGCCCATGTCTTGGATTGAGATCACAGCGCCAGTTTGCATCAGCTCCAGCGTGGCCTCCATCAGGCGTTTTTCGGTGAAGGGATCGCCGACTTGTACGGTGGGGCGTTTTTCCTCAATCGAATCGTCAAATTCAGCCGAGGCCATAGTGGCGCCGCCAACGCCATCACGCCCGGTCTTGGCGCCGAGGTACACCACGGGCATGCCCACACCACTGGCCGCTGAATAGAAAATCTTGTCACTGTCAGCGAGGCCCGCAGCAAAGGCATTGACCAGACAGTTGCCGTTGTAAGCAGGATCAAAGCGCACTTCGCCACCAATGCAGGGTACACCAAAGCTGTTGCCATAGCCGCCCACACCAGCAACCACGCCATGCACCAGCTGACGGGTTTTGTGATGGCCCGGCTCACCAAAGCTCAGGCTGTTCATCGAGGCCACGGGCCGCGCGCCCATGGTGAACACATCACGCAAAATACCGCCCACACCTGTGGCGGCCCCTTGGTAGGGTTCAATATA
>DFBW01000173.1:11552-12012 GCA_002366775.1 Roseovarius sp. UBA3070
GAAAAGATGCCCATCTCGGTGAAGGTGGGCTCTCGGTTCAGGATACGAAGGATATCGGCGTATTCATCGGGCGAAAGCCCATGCGCTGCGATCAGATCTGGTGTGATGTCCGGCTCTTGCATGTGGCACGTCCCCCTTGGTGTGTCTTGATGGGTTCTTTAGGCGATTGCAGGGCCGGATTAAAGAGGGGTTTGTGTATTCGTGCCGTTGAACGTGAAGCAAACTGCGCGATGCCTTCGGCGAAAGTATTTAGGGAAAGATGAAGCCCGCCCTGCGCGTAATATTCTGCTTGACGCAAGCAGGCAAAGGGCATTGGCTGCGCAGGTTATTGGGAGGATGATATGCACCAAATTAAAAACCCGTGGCGCGGTGTCGGATTGAGCGATGCATCAATGGCCGATGTGCCTACGCCCAGTGTGGATGCCAAGGGCAGCGAGGCGCTGATCCGGCGCTGTTTATC
>DFBW01000173.1:12045-12821 GCA_002366775.1 Roseovarius sp. UBA3070
CGCGGGCGCATGGGGCTGGGCAGTTTCAAGGCCTTTGGCGCGGCGTATGTGATTGCGCATCAGGGGGAAGCCACTGGTGCGGATGATTTGTCTGGCGCGTTGAGCGGGCGGACGTATGTGACGGCGAGTGCGGGCAATCATGGTTTGTCTGTCACGGCTGGTGCACGTCGTTTTGGCGCTAGGGCCGTGGTGTATCTGGCCCAAACCGTGCCCGAGGGTTTTGCCAAACGTTTGCGCGATGAGGGCGCTGAGGTGGTGCGCGAGGGCACGGACTATGAGGCAAGTATGGTCGGCGCTGCCAAAGCGGCCGATGACAACGGGTGGACGTTGCTGTCTGACAGCTCATGGCCGGGATATTTTGAGCTGCCGCATCGGTTGATGGAGGGTTATCTGACCATGGCCGCTGAGGCCGCACGGCAAATGCCCCAGGCCCCCACGCATATCATGCTGCAAGCCGGTGTTGGCGGATTGGCGGGGGCCTGTGCCGCCTATTTCCGTCAGGTCTGGGGGGATGGGCCGCAGATCGTGGTGGTGGAACCAGAATTTGCGCAAGCGTTGATGGATAGCATTGAGGCGGGTAAATCCGTGGTCTCATCTGGCCCGGTGTCCAACATGGGGCGGCTGGATTGCAAAGAACCATCGTTGATTGCACTTAAGGGATTGGCGCGGGACGCTGACAGTTTTGTCACAATCACCGAAGAGGAAGCCACGGCCATTTTGCCCGAGCTATCAGCCTTGGGGCTGGCCACGTCGCAATCAGGCGGGGCCGGGTTGGC
>DFBW01000158.1 GCA_002366775.1 Roseovarius sp. UBA3070
GTGGTTCTGTATGGAAGGGCCATCGCTCAACGGATAAAAGGTACTCTGGGGATAACAGGCTGATACCGCCCAAGAGTTCATATCGACGGCGGTATTTGGCACCTCGATGTCGGCTCATCTCATCCTGGGGCTGGAGCAGGTCCCAAGGGTACGGCTGTTCGCCGTTTAAAGAGGTACGTGAGCTGGGTTTAGAACGTCGTGAGACAGTTCGGTCCCTATCTGCCGTGGGTGTAGGATACTTGAGAGGAGTTGCCCCTAGTACGAGAGGACCGGGGTGAACGATCCACTGGTGTACCAGTTGTTCCGCCAGGAGCAGTGCTGGGTAGCTATGATCGGACAGGATAACCGCTGAAGGCATCTAAGCGGGAAGCCCCCCTCAAAACAAGGTATCCCTGAGGACCGAGGTAGACCACCTCGTCGATAGGCCAGAGATGTAAGCGCAGTAATGCGTTCAGTTGACTGGTACTAATTGTCCGATAGGCTTGATTTGATCCAGTAGAAGCGAGACTTTTACTAGATATGTCAAAAGCATACACACCAATGTACAGCGTACATTGACTTGGAATTCAGAGGTTTTTCTTGGTTTGGTGATCATAGCGAGAGCAAAACACCCGGTCCCATCCCGAACCCGGCCGTTAAGTGCCTTTGCGCCGATGGTACTGCGTCTTAAGACGTGGGAGAGTAGGTCATTGCCAAACCTAGTAAAACCTCTGAGATTTGTATCTCTCTTACGATTTCTTCCCCAACATTTTGATCGAACAGCCACCTTAACGGGTGGTTTTTTAGCGTTTCAGCACCTGATATCCCCGCGCGGAATCAAGGCCATAGGCCGCCGCGCGATCGCCAGACCGCCCCCCGGGCTGGCGATAGATTGACGTTGGCGCACCGCTGATCCGTTAGGCGGTAGTAGCTGAGATAAAGAGCTTTCGCTCGGAGGTCGAGCGCCACCCCGCGGTCTGGCCATCGCGCGGTGAGTCACTTCACAATGCATGGTGCATGACAAACACTTGTGAACAGCTTTGTAGTGTGGGTTGAAAACTCTACAAAGTGCCGTCATACGCAAAAAAACCTGTGGTTTCAAAACTTCCTGTGGCAAGAAATTTACCGCTCCAATTATCCTTGAACCATCGTAGCGGAATAGCAATCTTGCCGTGTGCGAGTGAGCTATTGGGGATTGTAGCGGAAGCAAGTTCAAGTCCGGCTTTGTAACCTAACCAGTTGATTAACAACATCCGCCGCAAATCTGGGCGGTAGTGCATCATGTAATATTGGGCATCTCGATCCAATGGAGGTTCAAAAATCAACAGAGAGCCTTGCCAAAGGTGTTCATCGAGATCAGTTACGCGTCGAAATGAGTGGCCAAGGGCAGATAGCGTTTCAGGTAAGTCACTCAAACATCCAACTCCTCCACAAACCGGGCGTTCTCCTGAATGTACTGATACCGCAATTCGGGCTTTTTCCCCATCAGACGCTCCACCAGATCGCCGGTTTCGCCCGGTTCGTCCTCGTCAATTGTCACGCGGATCAACTTGCGAGAGGTTGGGTCCATTGTGGTTTCTTTCAGATCCTTAGCGTCCATTTCGCCCAGGCCTTTGAATCGCTGCACGTCGATCTTGCCTTTGCCGCCCAGACCCTTTTCCATCAGCGCGTCTTTTTCGGCGTCATTGGCCACATAGACCCGCCGCGCGCCTTGGGTCAGCCGGTACAGAGGCGGACAGGCGAGGTACAAATGCCCCGCATCAATCAAGGGGCGCATCTGGGTGAAGAAAAATGTCATCAAAAGCGAGGCAATATGCGCGCCGTCCACATCCGCATCGGTCATGATGATGATCTTTTCATAGCGCAGATCATCAAGGTTAAACCTTGTGCCCATGCCACAGCCCAAACTTTCGCAGAGGTCTGAAATCTCGGCATTTGACCCCAGCTTGGATGAGGCCGCGCCCAGCACGTTCAGGATTTTGCCCTTCAGCGGCAGCAAGGCTTGCGTCTTGCGATTACGCGCGCCTTTGCCAGACCCGCCGGCGCTGTCACCCTCGACGATGAACAGCTCGGTGCCCTCACGATCTTTTGAGGAACAATCCGTCAGCTTGCCCGGCAGGCGCAGTTTCTTAGTGGCAGTCTTGCGTGCGGTCTCTTTTTCCTGACGGCGGCGCAGGCGCTCTTCGGCGCGCAGCACAAGGAAATCCAGAATAGCCCCGGCGGATTTGGTATCGGCCGCCAGCCAGTTGTCAAAATGGTCACGCACAGAATTTTCCACCATGCGCTGTGCCTCAACCGTGGCCAATCTGTCTTTGGTCTGGCCCACAAATTCCGGCTCTCGGATGAAACAGGACACCAACGCGCCCGCGCCTGTGGTCAGGTCTTCGCGGGTGATGGTAGCGGCCTTTTTGTTTGATACCAACTCGCCGTAGGCCTTGATGCCTTTCAACACAGCCGCCCAAAATCCGGCTTCATGGGTGCCGCCTTCGGGGGTGGGCACGGTGTTGCAATAGGACTGGATGAACCCATCGCGGGACGGGGTCCAGTTGATCGCCCATTCGACCTTGCCGGGTGCACCAAATTTTTCGAACGACACTGATCCGGTGAAGGGCTGATCGGCATAAGTGGTGGTGCCAGACAGGGTTTCGGTCAGGTAATCCGCCAATCCGCCGGGAAAATGGAACTTGGCCTCAAGCGGGGTATCCCCATCCTGAATGGCGGATTTCCAGCGTATTTCGACGCCTGAAAACAGATAGGCCTTTGAGCGCGCCATCTTGTAAAGTCGCGCGGGTTTCAGCTGCAATGCGCCGAAAATTTCGGGGTCAGGGTGAAACGTCACTGCCGTGCCACGCCGGTTTGGGGCCGAACCGACTTTGGCCAGCTTGCCCTGCGGCACACCACGCGAAAACTCCATCGCATACAGCTCTTTGTTGCGCGCCACTTCGACACGCAGATGATCGGACAAGGCATTGACCACAGAAGACCCAACGCCGTGCAGCCCGCCGGATGTTTCATAGCTGTCGCCCGAAAACTTACCGCCTGCATTCAGCGTGCAAAAAATGATCTCAAGAGCGGATTTTGACGGGTCTTTGGGGTGCGGATCAATGGGGATGCCGCGCCCGTTGTCACGCACGCTGACATGGCCGTTTTCATGCAGTTCAACTTCGATCCAGGTGGCGTGGCCTGCCACGGCCTCATCCATGGAGTTATCGACAATTTCGGCCACCATATGGTGCAGCGCGCGGTCATCCTTGCCGCCGATATACATGCCGGGGCGTAGCCGCACATGCTCCATGTCCTCCAGCACCTGGATGGAGGAGGCATCATAGTCGCTTTTTTTCTTTGGATCTTTGTCAGGATCGAAAAAGTCGTTCATACCGCTGCTCTGCTTTTTTATTGGTTGGCATGCATTATGGCAGCGCAAAACCAACAGGGGAAGGCCAAAGCGTGATGGCGAGGTGGTTTGCCCCTTATTCCCCTCGCACGTCTGGAAAACCCCTGTTAGGCTCACGTTTATGCGGGTTTTGCTCATTATATCCTTGTTGCTGATTGCCTCCTGTGGGCGGCCTCTGACGGAGGCCGAGCTGGCCTTTGCCTCGCAAATTCAAGGAGATACCCTGGACACCGACAGGGTGCGATTTGTGAAGGGCGCGTTGGTGGGATCAGTGACCTACAAGCGCCAAAAACGGCCACGTCTGGCCTGCCGCGAGCGGATATTTCCCGAACCGAAATCCGAGGTAGTTACGGTTGGTCCCGCTGCTGTTGCGCTGCATAACAAGGTGTTTTTCACCCGGCCCTATTATCTGCCCGATTACATGCAAAACTATCCCAAAGAGATTGATCTATACGCGGCAATGATCTTTGCGCATGAGATCACGCATATCTGGCAATGGCAAAACCGCGCCATAACGGGCTATAGCCCGCTGCGTGCCGGAAATGAGCATGTGAACAGCGACGACCCTTATCTGTTTGATATCAATACCAATGCCAATCTGTTGGACTACGGATTTGAGCAACAGGCTGGTATTGTTGAGGAATATGTCTGCTGCTCGACGCTGGATCCAGAAGCTCCGCGCACCAAGCGGTTGGAAGCCATGTTGCGAGGAGCCTTTCCAATGGGCAAGTTACCCACCCCCGACAAGGTGATTTTGCCGTGGGATGAGGCGCAGACCAAAGGCATTTGCCGTCAGTGATGCGCTTGATCCCGAGCGGTTTCTTGTCTTTGCAGCCCCATTTCGGCTGGGTAAATCCATTGTGGATATCCGTGACAGGTAGGCAGGTTTTGCTATTCCTGGATGCTTTCCAGATAGGCCAGCAATGCTGCCAAAGGCCGAGGCGTGGGGGTTAAAACACCATCACCTACATCCACCGGAATGGTATCACCTTCCAGAAGGTCCCCAAATTCAGGCATGCCTTTTCCGGGCAGGCCGGTGCGGTCATAGCCGTCGATTATGGATAGAACCCGCGCACGGGAAAATACGCCGTTGATAGATAGTTGTGTTAAATCAGATGGCTGCGGGGTCATCAGGCTTGCCCAAGGGCCGTCACCTTTGCCCGACACTCCGTGGCACTGAACACAGTTTTTGGCAAACAACCTTTGGCCTTCGGGGGCTTCAGGCATGGATATTTGCGTGCAGGCCGCAACACCCAAGGCCAGGGCAACCACTGCTGTTCGATACACTTTAAGCCTCCTATTTTAGTTCATGCTAGCAACTGTTTCGGGCTTTGTCTTGATCTCTATCAGATCAAAGCGTCGCGCGGAATTGCCAGTTACGCACGAGTTGTCGATTGGGGCAAGACGATGGGAAAAAGGGTGTTAACCTAGTTTTCCAGCCAGCGCCTTGTCGATCAGCTCTACGGTTTCCTGGACCCCGTAGAGAGCAATGAAACCGCCAAAGCGCGGGCCTTGGCTGGCTCCGAGCAGTACTTCGTACAGTGCTTTGAACCAATCGCGCAATGGGTCGAACCTGTCGCGGCCTACGCCGTAGACGATGGATTGCAGGGCTTCGTCATCCAAAGCGCCATCATAGGCGGCCAGCTCACTGCGCAAGACAGTGAGCGCCTCGCGCTCAACATCGTTAGGTGTGCGGTATTGGCGCGTTGGTGCCACGAAATCCTGATAGTATTTCACCGCATATCCGGCGGCGGCATCCATATCGGGGTTTGCCTCAGGCGAGGCATCCGGCGCATAGCGCTGAATGAAGCCCCACAGTTGATCCTTGTTATCAGCCGAAGCAACAGACGCCAGATTGAGCAGCATCGAGAAGGGCACAACCATATGGCTTTGCGGAACATCGCCGCCATGGATATGCCAGACGGGGTTGTTCAGCTGCGCCTTGATGTCTTGTCCGGGATATGCGCGCAATTGCTGGTGGTATTCATCCACTGCCTTGGGGATCACGTCAAAATGCATCCGCTTGGCGGTTTTGGGCTTTTGATACATGAAATAGCTGAGCGATTCAGTCGCGGCATAGGTCAGCCATTCGTCAATGCTAATGCCATTGCCTGAGGTTTTGGAAATCTTCTGGCCGTTTTCATCAAGGAACAGTTCGTAAGTGAAATGCTCGGGCGCGCGCTGCCCCAGCACCCGGCAGATGCCGTCATAGATTGGCGTGTTGGTGGAATGGTCTTTGCCGTACATCTCAAAATCTACACCAAGAGCGGCCCAACGCGCGCCGAAATCGGGCTTCCATTGCAGTTTCACGTTGCCGCCGGTGACAGGCAGCGTCCATTCTTTGCCATCGTCGTCGTCAAAGGTGATGGTGCCATCCTTGGCGTTCACCTCTTTCATCGGAACATACAGAACCCGGCCGGTTTCAGGATGAAGGGGCAAGAAAATGGAATAGGTTTGGCGGCGTTCTTCGCGCAGTGACTTCAACATGATCTTCATGATGTCGTCATAGCGATCTACGGCGCGCAGCAGGATTTCATCAAACTGGCCCGACGCATAAAACTGGGTGGCCGAGATGAATTCATATTCAAAGCCAAAGGTATCCAAAAACCGCCGCAGCATGGCGTTGTTATGATCGCCAAAGCTATCGTGAGTGCCAAACGGATCGGGCACCGATGTAAGCGGCATTTGTAGGTAAGCCTCAAGCTGCTCAGGATCAGGCACATTGCCGGGCACTTTGCGCATGCCATCCAGATCGTCTGAGA
>DFBW01000250.1:0-2430 GCA_002366775.1 Roseovarius sp. UBA3070
TGGTCCGGGGCCGGGTCAACGCGGACAAACCTTGTATTCACCCTTGACCTCGCCTGTCCAACACCACCATGTAGGGCATAGAATTTTGACCATCAGATGAGGGCCCAAACCATGGCATTTGAACTTCCCGATCTTCCCTACGCACATGACGCACTTGCCGACAAAGGCATGAGTGCCGAGACGATGGAATACCATCACGACCTGCACCACAACGCCTATGTCACCAACGGCAACAAGCTGATTGAGGGCACCGAATGGGCCGGCAAGTCGCTCGAAGACATCATCACCGGCACCTATGACGCCGCTGCTGTTGCGCAAAACGGCATCTTCAACAACATCTCACAACTGTGGAACCACAACCAGTTCTGGGAAATGATGGGGCCGGGCGCATCGGCCATGCCCGGAGAGCTGGAAAAAGCCATCACCGAGTCATTTGGCTCGGTTGAGGAGTTCAAATCGCAGTTCTCAGCTGCTGGCGCGGGCCAATTCGGCTCGGGCTGGTGCTGGTTGGTGAAAAACGCTGACGGTTCGTTGGCTGTGACCAAAACCGAGAACGGCGTGAACCCACTGTGCTTTGGCCAAACCGCTTTGCTGGGTTGCGACGTATGGGAGCATTCCTACTACATCGATTTTCGCAACAAACGCCCGGCTTACCTGACCAACTTCCTCGATAATCTGGTCAACTGGGAAAACGTCGCCTCGCGCATGTGATCCCATCTGAGACTGAACGAGACAATTATCCCCCGCTTCGGCGGGGGTTTTTTGTTGCTCAGACAGGGCAGTGTTGCGGCCGTGTTGCGCCTCACGTCACGCGGGTATCACTCCAAAGCGGCGTGCAGGTTTTTGGTCAGCTCAGGGACGGATGTGGGCATACGAATATAGTCTTTGAGCGTGGCACTGGCAAAGCCTTCGGCAATTGTATGGTTCATCAATTGCATCAAAGGATCCCAGTATCCATCTATATTCAAAAGGAAAATGGGTTTTTCGTGCAGGCCCAGCTGGCGCCATGTCAGCACTTCAAAAAACTCATCCAGTGATCCAGCGCCGCCGGGCAGAACCACGATGGCATCGCAGTTCATGAACATCACCTTCTTGCGCTCGTGCATGTTTTCGGTGACCACAAAACGGGTCAGATCGCTCTTGCCGACTTCGGCCTTGAGCAGATGCACAGGGATCACGCCAAAGGTGTCGCCTCCACCGGCTTGGGCGGCACGCGCCACAGCCCCCATCAGCCCCACATCGCCGGCACCATACACCAGCCGCCACCCCTGATCGGCCAGCATCTGCCCGGTTGCAGTGGCGGCCGCACGATAGGCAGGTTTGACCCCATCGCGTGCGCCGCAAAAGACACAAATTGAATGCGTTGTCATGCAATCGCCTCCTATTTCCAAGCAAAGCCTTGTTTTGACCGATGATACCCTTGTTGGTATGGTCCGGCAACTGGGGCTTTGCGCCGTGATGGGCGCGGGGAGGGATGACGATGAGCAAACTTGCAGGCTTGGCAAGCGGTCCGGCACTTGGTGGTGTCGGAATCGCTGTGGTGGTGGTTGGTGTGGGGCTCTTTGCCGCCGGGGTGATTGGCCCCAAGGATACGCCGACGGCTGATCCACAGGCCCAACCCGCCGCCTTGCTGCAACAAAAGCCCGAGGCGCAGACCGAGCAAAGCAGCCAAGAGCCGGTGACTGAACCTGAAACTGATGTTGAATCCGCCTCACAAGACACTGCCGCCGCATCCCTCAATTTGCCCGCTGCCCCGTCAATTGACACGTTCCGCTTGGAGCCAGACGGCACCATGCTGGTGGCTGGGCAGGCGCATCCCGGCTGGACCACAGCCGTAGTTTTGGATGGGGCCGAATTGGACCAGGTCAGCACCGATGCCACGGGCCAGTTCGTAGCATTCCTGAGCGTGGAGACCAGTGACCAGCCGCGCATCCTGTCGCTTGTCACCCGTGATCCGCAGGGCGATGGCGTTGTGGCCTCACTGGATGAAATCATCATTGCGCCCCCACCCGTCCGGGGTGAGCCTGCCACGGCTGAACCTGCAAGCGAAACGGCCAGTTCAACGGATGACCCCGTCGAGGCCGAAACCACGCTGAATACACAAACCGTGCTGCTGTCTGATGAGGAAGGCGTGCGTGTATTGCAACCTGGTGTGCCGCTTGCACCGGCACCTGACGTGATGTCCACGGTGGCGTTGGACACGATCACTTATTCTCAAGCGGGTGAAGTGCAGCTGACCGGGCGTGCTCAGGGCACCGGCTTTGTGCGGGTCTATCTGGACAACGCCCCTGTCACCACCTCGCGGATTGAACAGAGCGGCAATTGGCGCACTGGTCTGCCTGAGGTGGATACTGGTGTTTATACCCTGCGCATTGACGAAACCGATGCTGAGGGCAACGTGACCTCGCGGGTTGAAACCCCGTTCAAGCG
>DFBW01000250.1:2476-5002 GCA_002366775.1 Roseovarius sp. UBA3070
CCGGATCAACCCTTTGGGCCATATCGCGTGAGCGTTACGGTGAAGGCACTTTTTATGTGCGGGTGTTTGAGGCCAACCGGGACCGCATTCGCAATCCCGATCTGATCTATCCCGGCCAGGTATTCAACCTGCCAGAGTGATCTGTTCATAAGCGCACGAATAATCAGTGCGCTGCCCATTGTGACAGAGCTTGCAAAGGGTTAAATGGGCCGGATGCGCCGCACATCCGTAACCACCACTGAAATGCCTAAAAACGGCTGGAAAACCATCCGCCGGGTCGTCCCATATCTGTGGCCTGCGGGGCAGAGTTGGGTCAAGCGCCGGGTGGTATTGGCGATTGGCATGCTGGTTCTGGCCAAGCTGATCGCTGTGGGCACGCCGTTTTTCTATAAAGCNNGCGGGGGCTGTCGGGCTGACGGTGGCTTATGGCGTTGCCCGGCTGATGAATGTGGGCTTTCAGCAATTGCGCGACGTGGTTTTTGCCCGTGTTGGCCAGCGGGCGCTGCGCTCGATCGCCTTGCAGACGTTCCAGCATATTCACCGCCTGTCGATGCGCTATCACATCACCCGCAAAACCGGCGGGCTGAGCCGGATCATTGAACGCGGTGTGAAGGGCGTGGATTTTTTGCTGCGGTTTTTGCTGTTTTCAATCGGGCCATTGGTGCTGGAATTGCTGCTTATCGGCATCATCCTGTGGGTGCTGTTTGATGTTTGGTATCTGGTGGTCGTGACCGGGGTGATTGCGCTTTATATTCTGTTCACCTTCAAGGTGACCGAATGGCGCGTGAAGCTGCGCAAGGTGATGAATGATCAGGATACAGACGCCAATCAAAAGGCCATCGACAGCCTGTTGAACTTTGAAACAGTCAAATATTTTGGTGCCGAGGCCCGCGAGGCCAGCCGCTATGATGCCGCGATGGAAGGCTATGAGCACGCGGCGCTGCAAACCTCTTATTCGCTGGCCTTTCTGAACTTTGGCCAGTCTTTGCTGATCACTGGTGGATTGGTCATCGTCATGGTCATGGCCGCGATGGGGGTGCAGGACGGCCAGATGAGCGTGGGCGATTTTGTGATGGTCAACGCCTATATGATCCAGATCACCATGCCGCTGAATTTTCTGGGCACTGTGTACCGCGAAATCCGTCAGGCCTTGGTGGATATGGGCGAGATGTTTGAGCTGCTTGAACAACCCTCAGAGGTGTCTGACAAACCCGGTGCTGCCCCCTTGCAGGTAAAGGGCGGCACGGTGCGGCTGCAAGATGTGGCCTTTGGCTATGAGCCCGAACGGGCCATTTTGAAAGGCATCACACTTGAGGTGCCCGCCGGGCAAACTGTGGCTGTGGTTGGGCCCAGTGGATCAGGCAAATCAACCATCGGGCGGTTGCTGTTTCGGTTTTATGATGTCCAGGGCGGTGCGCTGAGCATCGACGGGCAGGATGTACGCGATGTCACCCAAAGCAGCTTGCACAGCACCATTGGTGTGGTGCCCCAGGACACGGTGCTGTTCAACGACACCATTGGGTACAACATTGCCTATGGTCTGGCCGGGGCCACACAGGAACAGATTGAAGATGCGGCTAAGGCGGCGCAGATTCACGAGTTTGTGGCAAGCCTGCCCAACGGGTACGACACGATGGTGGGCGAACGTGGGCTGAAGCTGTCGGGTGGCGAAAAGCAGCGCGTGGGCATCGCACGCACCTTGTTGAAAGACCCGCCGATATTGCTGCTGGATGAGGCCACCAGTGCTCTGGACACAGAAACCGAGCGCGGCATTCAGGGCGCTTTGCGCAAAGCCGGGCAGGGGCGCACAGTGATCACCATTGCCCACCGCCTGTCCACGATCGCTGATGCGGACCGGATCGTTGTGCTGGAGGGCGGGATGATTGTGGAAGAGGGCAGTCATACAGACCTGCTGGCGATGAACGGGCGCTACACCAGCCTGTGGCAACGTCAGGCCAGCGAATTGGAAAACGTGGAGTAAGTGCAGCGTGCCCGGGCAGCGTCAGCCCCCGGGGTGGCGATCCTGACTTAAGTTCCAGAGAGCTTTATCTCTCAATCCCGCAAGCCGAATGATCGGTGCGCATACCAGTTCGATATCGCCAGCCCATAGAGGGGGGCTGACGCTGCCCGGGGCCTTTCAGGCCTGTTAACCGGGCGAGGTAGTGCGCGCTGACAGCTTTGCTAACTACTCCGCCGCCCGTACAGGCTTATCACCGCCATCTTTGGATACCTGATCTTTGGTTTTAACTTCAGCTTCACCAGTAACATCTGCCAGCGCTGCTTCGCGCTCTTGCAGCACCAGGCGCAGGTCATCCAGCTGTGGGGCGTCGTCCAGATCTTCGTCTGTGAACCCGTTATCGCTGGCAAAATCCTGATCCCATAACAACTCGGGGGCTTTGGTTTTCTTGGCGGCCCGGCTCAGGGCCCAATCGCGCGCGGCCGAGCTGCTGCGCCCCGAGGACAAGGCCGTGGCCGCGCGTGCGATCCAAAACACATAAGTGTCGGCCCAGATACGAAGCGCCAGCA
>DFBW01000259.1 GCA_002366775.1 Roseovarius sp. UBA3070
CTGGCGCTGGTTCCGATGACTTCATACATTGGGGCTCTCCTGAGGGGGGGTGAAACAGGCCCGATGGTTGCACGCGTTCGCG
The DNA here is from genome assembly GCA_002366775.1 of Roseovarius sp. UBA3070. Classification (GTDB taxonomy): domain Bacteria; phylum Pseudomonadota; class Alphaproteobacteria; order Rhodobacterales; family Rhodobacteraceae; genus Roseovarius. Next base: position 83 of record DFBW01000259.1, read on the forward strand.
GCGAACTGCAACTACAAAACTGCTTGGTGCTGCTGACAATACTTGTCACCCAATCGGCCTAGGGTACGGGCGTACTGCAATTTTCTCTGAAAGGAAAACCCCCATGGAAAAAACCGGCTCATGCCTGTGCGGCGCTGTGAAATACACCATCAAAGACGCCAAACCCGAGGCCGGGGCCTGCCATTGCGGCATGTGCCGCAAATGGTCAGGTGGCGTGTTTTTTGCAGTAGAAGCCCAACCGGACACTGTGACACTTGAAGGGCAAGACAGCCTCACACGTTTTGCCTCATCCGACTGGGGGGAACGAGGGTTTTGCAGCGCATGTGGCAGCAGCCTGTTCTTTCGTATCACTGCACCGGGGCCACATCACGGGGTCTATCACTTTGGGTTTGGCACGTTTGACGACCAGAGCGGCGTGGAAATGGCAGGTGAGATCTTTATTGACCGCAAGCCAGACACCTATAGCTTTGCCGGAAACGCCCCACGCATGACCGAGGCTGAATTCTTGGCCCTTTACGCCCCTCCCGCCGACTGACGTGGCATTGTTTGCCACCAGCACAGCCCGCAATCTGACATTGTACCCTTGGGTGGCATTTGCCCAAGGGTTGGTGTTTTGGCAGTCGCCACAGGACGGGGACGGTTGGAACAGTAACAATGCCCCAGCCCGGATATGGCCTTGATGGCTCGGGCCTGATCCGCTTTGGGCGGCGTACACCCCTAAAGGTCAGCCAAGCGCGACAATCGGATCAAGGCCCGTTCCACCAGTGCCATATCCGGTGCAGTTTGCCCGGCAGAACGCAGCTTCAAATCCGTTTCAGTCAACAGCCCCAAAGCCTGCTGTAACTTGGGCGCGCCCCATTTTTGCGCCTGTCGCAGCATCCGATCGCGGCGCGGGCCAAACACGGGTGGGCGCACACGGCCAATGCCTGCGGCCGCCCCGCCCGGATCAGACGCCGCTGCGTAAAGCGTGCGAAAATGCCGGGTCGCCCCGATGCACAGGCCCACCGGTTGAATACCCTGCGCCCTCAGACGTCGCATCACCGGACCTATCTCGCCCGAGCGGGCCTCGGCGACGATGTTCAGCACGTCATCCAGATCAGCCTCGGTTGATCCGGGAGCACAGGCAATGATATCGCCCGATCCCAAAGGCGTGTCATCCCCAAGTTTATAAAGAGATATCTTTTCAATGGTTTGCCGAAAATCCCCCGGATCAAGGCTGCGGGACAGCCCGGTCAGATCGGTCATCGCTTCGGCGCTGATATTGTTCAAACCAGCCTTGGCCAGTTCGGCTTCGATCTCGGCCTTGCTGGGCGGGTCATCATAGATCGCCGCCGCATAGGCATTCGGGTGGGCTTCAAACAATTTGCGCAGCTTAGAAGTGGCTTTCAGCTGCCCGGCAGTGACAATCACCTGCGCATCGCCCTCGCGCCAGTCGCTCAGCGCATCAATGATGATGGGCGCCACGGTTTCAGTTGCGTCCTCAACAAAGGCCACGCGCGGACCGGGGAAAAACCCCTGTGCCTTGAGTGCATCCGATAGCATCGCCTTGTCTTTGCGCAGATCAGCGGCCGAAATCCGGTTCAGGCGCATTTCTTCTTCACCCTGAGAGCCGATGAGGGCGGCGATCACCTCTTGGCGTTTCAACGCCACGCGCATGGCATCCGGGCCATAAATCAGCAATCCGGTGCGCTGCGATTCCGGCTTGGCAAAATAGCGCGGCGCGTCGCGTGGGGGCAGCTTCATGCCGACAGGTCCGACGCGGCAGCCAACAGATTGGTGACGATCTGATCGCCGAGGATGACCATCAGGCGTTCCTTGGCATCTTTTTCCGAGGCCTGCGTGGCCACGGTGGTGCCAGTCGTGGAATAGGAGGTGAAGTTTTCAACCTTGCCCGAGGTCAACACAGCCCCCGAGTGCAGATCCCGCAGGGCGTAGGTGATCTCGCCCAGCATATTGTAGCGCGCGGTCACGTTGTTGGTGGAAATGGTAATAGGCGCCTCAGACAGATCAATCGAATAGCTGAGACCATATTGCGCGCCGTTGCTGCGCCCCAGCCGATCCTCAAGATGGCGGGTCAACAGATAGGCGGGGCGGGTTTTCGGCGCGTCCAGTTGCAGATTGCCGTGCAAACGGCTGCCACCACCACCGGGGCCATAGGCCGGGGTGAACCCGCAGGCCGACAGGGCCGATGCGGTTCCAAACAGAAAGATACGGCGGTTAAACGACGACATTCACGATCCGTCCGGGGACAACGATCACCTTTTTGGGCTGGGCCCCATCCAGCGCCTTGATCACAGCATGATGGGCAAGGGCCAGCTTTTCAACCTCTGCCTTGTCCATATCCTGCGGCACGCTGATTTCCGCGCGGCGTTTGCCATTGATCTGAATGGGCAGGGTGATGGTGTCATCAACCAACATTGCCGCATCCGCAACCGGCCATGGTGCGTGGATGATCAGGCCTTCCCCCCCCAGCAATTGCCACAGGTCTTCGGATAAATGTGGTGTCATGGGCGCCATCAGCTGCGCAAGGGCCTTTGCGGCCTGTTGTTTGGCCCCTGCCCCGGCCTGCGATTTGGACAGCGTGTTGGTGAAGCCGTAAAGCTTGGCGATGGCGGCGTTGAAGCCAAAGCTTTCTACGCCCACGCTCACATCATGAATGGCCTTGTGCATTTCGCGCAAAAGTTGCTCATCGGCCTCTTGCGTGGCCGTCTCGCTGGCGTCGCTGGTGGCGATTTCTGTACAGATGCGGTGAACGCGGGAAAGGTGTTTAAACGCGGCTTCGGCACCCGAAGCAGTCCATTCCACGTCCCGTTCGGGCGGGCTGTCGGACAGCACGAACCAGCGGGCCGTATCGGCGCCATAGGCAGAGATGATGCTGACCGGATCGACCACGTTTTTCTTGGATTTCGACATTTTAGCCGAGGGGATGATCTCAACCTCGGTGCCATCGGCCAGTTTTCCGTCACTCACCTCTTCGGGCAGATGATAAACCGGACGGCCATTGGCACCCGGCGTCTGATAAATCTCGTGGGTGACCATGCCTTGGGTGAAAAGTGCGTCAAACGGTTCTTTCGCACTTTCCGGCAGGTGGCCGCAAATGTGCATCGCGCGGGCAAAGAAGCGCGAATACAGGAGGTGCAGGATGGCGTGCTCGATGCCACCGATATACTGGTCAACGTTCATCCAGTAGGCCGCGGCGTCCAGATCAGTGGGCGTGGTGGCGTGCGGCGCGGTAAAGCGGGCGAAATACCACGAACTGTCAACGAATGTGTCCATCGTGTCAGTTTCGCGCTTGGCAGCTGCCCCGCATTTTGGGCAGGTGCAATCGCGCCATGTCGGGTGACGATCCAGCGGGTTGCCCGGCACATCAAACGTCACATCATCGGGCAGAACAACCGGCAGGTTTTCCTTGGCCTCGGGCACCACGCCACAGGTATCACAATGCACCACAGGGATAGGGCAGCCCCAATAGCGTTGGCGCGAAAGGCCCCAGTCACGCAGACGGTATTTAACCTGACCCTGGCCCAGATCATGCGCCTCAAAATAATCAATCGTGGCGTCAATGGCCTGTTGGCTGGTCACAGTGCTGATGCCCGCGAAATGATCAATGAAGACAACCGGCTCGGTTTTGGCAGGCACAAGCGCTTCGTTTTCAACCTCAACCTCGGCGCCCGGCATATAAAATGCATTGCGCACGGGCAGGTCGTATTTGCGGGCAAAGTCGAGGTCACGTTGATCATGTGCCGGGCAACCAAAGACAGCCCCCGTGCCGTAATCCATCAACACAAAGTTACCAACCCAGACGGGCAACTCCTGATCAGGATAGATCGGGTGGCGCACGGTGATACCGGTATCAAGGCCCTTTTTCTCGGCCTTTTCCATCGCCGCCTCGGTGGTGTCCATCCTGCGGGTTTCGGTGATGAAATCAGCCAGCTCAGCGTTGTTCTCAGCCAATGCACGGCTGACGGGATGTTCCGGCGAAATGGCGATAAAGCTGGCGCCGCGCATCGTATCAGGGCGGGTTGAATAGCAGGTGATCGCCTCGCCCCCATCCAGCCGCTGAAACGGAATTTCAATACCGCGCGATTTGCCAATCCAGTTTTCCTGCATCAGCCGCACTTTGGCAGGCCAATGTACAAGCGTATCAAGCGCCTCAAGCAGCTCTTCGGAGAAGTCGGAGATTCTGAAAAACCACTGAGTCAGCTCGCGCTTTTCCACATCCGCACCAGAGCGCCAGCCCTTGCCGTCAATCACCTGTTCATTGGCCAGAACGGTCATATCCACCGGATCCCAGTTGACCACGGCATTTTTGCGATACACCAGACCTTTTTCAAGGAAATCAAGGAACAACGCCTGTTGTTGCCCGTAATATTCCGGGTCACAGGTGGCAAATTCACGGGTCCAGTCAATGCTCAGGCCAAGCGGCTTCATCTGTGCACGCATGTCGGCAATATTGGCGTAGGTCCAATCCTTGGGATGGCCCCCAATGGCCATCGCCGCGTTTTCAGCAGGCATCCCAAACGCATCCCACCCCATCGGGTGCAGCACATTGTGCCCGGTGCTGAGCTTATGGCGCGCGATCACATCGCCCATCGTATAGTTGCGCACATGGCCCATGTGGATACGGCCCGATGGATATGGGAACATCTCAAGCACATAATACTTGGGCTTGTCTTCACTGCGCTCAGCACGAAACACATTGGCCTTATCCCAGACCTCTTGCCATTTTGCTTCAATCTCGGTGGCGGAATAGCGCGACATGGGCCAGGCCCCTTAATTACATGTTCATCTTGCCCATGCGTGATAGGCAACACAGGGGCCATGGTCCAGTGCAAAGGGATGAATTGCGGGCCTATGCAGCGCCAATCGGGCGGCATATAACCAAGAAAACAAAAAATCGAGCGGCGTTGCGTATGAAAATCCTGTTCATTCACCAGAATTTCCCCGGCCAATACAAACATCTGGCCCCCCTGCTGGCAGCGCAAGGGCATGATTGTGTGGCGCTGACGTTGCGCGTCAAGGAACCGGGC
>DFBW01000119.1:0-4717 GCA_002366775.1 Roseovarius sp. UBA3070
ACCCGCGACCTACGGTTTTGGAGACCGTCGCTCTACCAGCTGAGCTATACCCCTAAAGCCGAGGCCGGGTTTACTCAGGCTGGCGACCCTTTGCAAGACCCAAGAGCGCGCAGGGCAGGTATTATTCCCAAGCGGTGCAAATGGTCTGTGTTTGCTCGCATGCTCACGCCTCCATCCAAACATGTTCCAAATGCAATTCGCGGTATGTATGGCGGCTGTAGTTTTGCACCCTATCGGTATGATGCATCGTCTGATTGCGCCAATACGGTTGGATGATGATGCCGCTGTCGCGCAGGATATGCTGCATTTTGGCCATCACCTCGCGCCGGGCATCCGCGTCGACAAGCCCCACGGCCTGCTCCAGCAATGCGTCAAATTCAGGGTCACTGAACCCCGTCTCATTCCAGGGTTGGCCAGTTTTGTAAGCCAACGCCAGCACCTGCACGCCCAAGGGCCGACCGCCCCAACTGGTGGTGCTGAAGGGATAAGACGTCCAGGCATTCCAGAATGTATTGCCGGCAATGATCTTGCGGCGCATGTTAAAGCCCGCGTCGCGCAGCTGCGCGCCAATTGCATCTGTGGTCACTGTGCGCCAGTCACCATCAATTGAGGTCAGCTCGAATTCCACATCCGCCAGCCCCACCTCTTGTGCCATTTCCAGCGCGCGCTCGGGGTCAAAAACAGGTGGCGGCAACTGTGCGTATTCCGGCTGAGACGGGGCGACGTGATGATTTTCGCCCACCGTGCCATCGCCATTGATACCCAAAAGCAATGTGATTTCATTGTTGACCGCCATCTGAATGGCATTGCGGAATTGTTTGTTGTCAAAGGGTGGTTCATCCACCCGCATCCGTGCCACGATGGTGTTGGCGGTTGAGCGGGTTTCAGGCACCAGCCCCAGCCCCGTCATGGCATCAGTGAAATCGGCTGGTGTTTCGTCATTGGCGTCGATCTCGCCTGCGTCAAAGGCCGCGACAATCGAGGTCGGATCAGCCCCATAATCAATGAACTCCACCCCATCGAGATGCGCCTCGCCCCCCCACCAGCTGCCGCTTTCGCGGCGTTTAACCACGGCTTTGTGGCCAATCTCCAGTGACACCATCTCAAACGCGCCGGTGCCAATGGGGGTTTGTAACAGGCTGTCAGTGTCCCCAAAGCTGCGGTGCACGATCAGGGCCGGGTAATCCACCATCCCCGCGATCAACGTGATATCAGGGCGCGTCAGGTTCAGGCGCACGGTGGTGTCGTCCAATTGCTCAATCGCGCCATCGGCGGCTTTGCCTGTGTCCGGGTCTATCAACGCCGACATACGCGAGGCCATGGAATTGCCTTCGGCATGGCTGTCACACCAGCGGGTCAGATTGTGCACAATATCGACCGCATCAAACACATCGCCATTGCTCCAGGTGACCCCTTGGCGTGCCCTCAGAGTATAGCTGCGGGCATCATCTGAAACCTCCCAGGCCTGCAACAACAAGGGCGCCAAAGTGGCGTCTTCCTCCCAGCGCACAAGGCTTTCACATATTGTTCGCGCGATATTACCCTGCTCGGACCACGAGAACTTACGCGGATCTGTGATGTCCATCACCCGCCCGCCAATACGCAGGATGCCGCCCTTATTGGGGGTGCCCGCATGGGCCACACCGGGGGCCGTCAGCCCCAACAATCCATAGGCTACGCTGGCGCTAGCCCCAAAGGTACTGGCCAGCGCCAAAAACTCGCGGCGCGCCAGAGTGCCGTTTTGGGCCTGCCCTGCTAGGGCGTGCAAAATCGGGCGATGCTCAGTGTCTGAACCATGTTTAGACATGACGTGTTTTGTCTCCCTCACCAGCCACTGACGGGCCATTGCGGACAGGATACACAGGTTGAATTCACGATGTCGATCAGATTGTGATACCATGTGATGTTGATCATAGCCCTGCGCCCGCGTACATCTGCACTGCAACAAAGGGGGCATTATGCCAGACGGAATATCCATCGTTATCCCTGCCCGCAACGAGGCAGATACTGTTGGCAAAGTGATCGCCGCTGTCATCAACCTGCAATGCGTGCACGAGGTGATCGTGGTCGACAACGCATCGTGGGACAAAACGGCTGAGGCCGCCGCCGAGGTCGGCGCGGTGGTTGTCGAAGAACCCGAGCCGGGTCTTGGCCGTGCTCTCAAAACCGGATTTGCGGCGGCAACCTGCCCCTGGGTGATGAAAATTGACGCCGATCTGGCCAAGTTCGACCCCCATCTGGTGGAGGATTTGGCCAATGCGCGTGAACCCAGCGTAGGCATGGTCAAAGGCAACTGGCAGGACCCGAATGATGACCTGCCGATGACCCGCCTGCTGATCCTGCCTGCGATCAAACAGATCGTGCCGGGCCTTGCCCATGTGCGCGCGCCCAATTCGGGAATATATCTGTTCAACCGCGATTTGATTGACCTCAGTAAACTGGCCGATAACAACTCAGCCGATATTGATGTGATGTTGCGTGTGCACGGCGCGGGCCGCGATATTGTTGAGGTTGAGATTGGCGAAATCAAACATGATCCGCGTAACAAGCAGCACTATAATGCCATGGCAGAAAACATTCTGGCGCTCTTTCTGAAACACTATTCCGAGACACCTGAAACGCCATCCATTTAACCTGATACCAAAAGTGTTTTTTGCCTCCGGCGGGGATATTTAGAGCAAGAAGATGGGCGCAAATATACCTTCCATCTTCTTGCTCTAAGTATCCCGGGGGTTTGGGGGCAGCGCCCCCATTCCAAAACCTATACAGCGTGGCGCAGCCACTCCGATGGATCAGATTTACACCCCTTTGAAATTGACACTGCCTTCATGTTGCAATGCATTTTCAATCGCGGCTTTCTCGGCGCGCTCTTTGCGGATACGGCCAAATTGCGCCACAGCGATACCCCCCAGAATAATTATGCCACCGGGTATCAGACCGGCACCGGGGTTTTCCCCTAACATCACCATTGCGATGGTGATCGCTGCCAGTGGTGAAAAGGACGTGGCCAGCGCCACATCCCCGGAGCGGGCATATTTCAGCCCGAGGTTCCAGGCGAACTGACCGATAATAATGACGATGATCGCGTAAACCCAGATCCACTTCAGCACGACAGGCGCAAACAAATCCTGAAAATGATGCGGGCCAAACAGATACAGGGCGATGGCGATATAGATCGAGGTTCCCAAAATGGTGCGATAGATCGAAAAGATGCCCAGCGGCACTTCTTTGAGCCCGACACGGGTCACAATCGTAGAGGTGATGAAGGTCAGCGTGGCTATAAGGGCAGCAATTTCGCCAATTCCAAGGCTCAGAGATGCCCCGCCATCTTTTAGGCCGATGATAACGGCCGCACCGACCAGCGCCACAACGCCACCGGTAAACGCCCATCCGTCAAACTGCTCCTTCAGGACGAAGGCCGCAGCAAGAATGAACAATGGCGGGTCGATCCGCCCGATCAGCACCACATTGGTCACTGTTGTGTGTTCCAGGGCAAAGAAAAACAGCCCCGGCGTGACCGCCGAAGACAGCACAGCCGAAACCGTCAGCAGGCCCCAATCCTTGCGTGTCAGCTTTGCCAGGTTCTCGCGCGTCCAGTCTTTGTGAAAGAAGAAGACCATCGGTATCAGAGAGATAAGCGAACCCAACGCCAGAAGGTTGCAAAAGGTGATCGCGTTGCGCCCCATCACCTGATGAACCTCGCCAATTTGTGTGAGTGACGTCACAATGGAATTGGATGACGCATAAATCATCACGGCAACCCAAGCCAAGATAGCGCCAAAAAAGGCGTTCGACATTTGTTTGGGCGCTTGTGCTGTATCGGCCATGCTCTGGTCTCCGCGATGAATTGCTTTTGGGGTATAACATCTCTTGGGCCACTTCGCTAACCACAGCGCGGGGCTGTCGCAATATGTTTCAGTGGTTTTGCCGTGCCTGTGAACCGCCGTGTGCGCTTGCTGACCGAAACGTCAAACATGTTTCAGTATTCACAATTGTAAACAGGCAAGAAAAGTCGCAGGCTCCAGACGTCGGCATTTCGCCGTGACATGTAAGGTAGCCAGATGCCATCCAGCGCGCCCAAAACAAAGACCAACTTCGTCACAATCTTTGACGACACATACAATCAGCCTGATTGCCGGTCCTATTATCGAATGCTGCGCGCTTTGGGGTATTCCAACCACACTCATGCCGTGCCGGTGTTTCGCGCCGTGTTGGCAGAACTGGCGCGTGTGCGGGGTTTGAACACGCCACAAGTATTTGATTTCGCAAGCAGTTATGGAATTGTGTCTGCGCTGATGAAACATCAGGTATCCGCCGATGCATTTTTGGACCGCTATGCCAGTGCCGCGTTTGACGACACCAGCAGTGACGCCATGCGCCAGATAGATACCAAGTGGCTGTCGGGGCTGGCACGCAATACCATTGAGGCGCGTTATAGCGGGCTGGATGTGGCCAATCATGCCGTTGGCTTTGCCCAGAATGTTGGCCTGTTCGATCAGGGCTTTGCCGAGGATATACAGGCCAAACCACCCTCGCCCGCATTGGCAGAGTGTTTGGCCCATACCGATTTGATCGTGGAGTGCGGCAGCGTTGCCCATCTCATGCCCATTGCGCTGGACCGCTTGTTGTCTGCGGCCAGCCGCAAACCCTGGCTTGTCACGTCGCCCGTGCGCGGGAATGAACGCGCCGAGGCATTTGATGTCATGCGCCAGCATGG
>DFBW01000119.1:4776-7462 GCA_002366775.1 Roseovarius sp. UBA3070
ACCAACGGATCATTCTTTGCCCAGATTTATGTCGCCCGCCCAAAACATGAGGCGACGCCGGTCTCTGACTGGCCGATCAATCCCACGCAAGGCCTTGAAAGGTAGTATCGTTTGAAATCTTTCCTGTCCTACAAGCCCGGCCATGATGGCGCTGTGGCACATATTCTTGATGGTCGTCTCGACTTTGCGATTGAGGCGGAAAAAGACAGCTTCCTGCGCCATGACTGGATCGGGCCCGAGACCTATGTAGATACGATGGCGCGTCTGGATGCGGCCCCTGATGTGGTGTGCGTCAGCGGCTGGTCCAAGGGGTTCAATGATTTCAACTGGCAGGTCGGGTCGGGTTATTTTGGCACCGATGAGGCCGATATCATCACCCGCCCCACCCGCATGATGGGGCAGGATGTGGGGTATTTTTCATCCTCGCACGAACGCTCGCACATCTGGTCAGCCTATGCGCTTAGCCCATTTGCCCAGGGGCAGCCTTGTTATTGCCTGACGTGGGAGGGGATGATCGGGCGGTTTTATCATGTGGATGCTGATCTGAAGGTCACATCCCTGCCCGAAGTTCTGAGCCACCCCGGCTATCGCTATGCCTTTGTTTACGCATTGGCCGATCCGACATTCGCCGATACCGAGCGCTATCCGCGTTTGAATGATGCGGGTAAGTTGATGGCGTTGGCGGCATTCTATGATGGATCGGAATTGAGCGCTGAAGATGCGGCCCTGATCGACACGTTGCTGACTTGCACCGATGTTGAGGCCGCACTGAAAAAAACGCGTTTTGCCGACAACCGCCATTATAATAAGGGCGTGCGTGACCCGGAGTTTATGAACTTCGCCTGGCATTTTTCACAGGCATTGTTTGGGCGGTTCCACGCCTTTGCACAGGATCATCTGAAGCGCGATCACCCGTTGCTGATTGCGGGCGGTTGCGGGTTGAATTGCGACTGGAATGCCGAATGGCGTGATAGTGGGCTGTTTTCGGATGTCTTCGTACCACCTTGCGCCAATGATACCGGATCGGCCCTGGGCACGGCGGTTGATGCCATGCGTCACCACACCGGGCACGCCAAACTTGAGTGGTCAGTCTATGCCGGTCAAGAATTTGAGGATGATCTGTCAGGCGCTGACGGGGTTGAGATCAGCGTCTTTGATGCGGCACAGGTTGCCCAGCTTTTAAGGGATGGCAAAGTGCTGGGCCATGCGGCGGGCCGGGCCGAGATGGGACCACGCGCATTGGGCAACCGCTCGATCTTGGCCTCGCCGTTGCTGGGCGACAGTTTAACAAAGCTAAATGCGATCAAACGCCGTGAAGAATACCGGCCTATTGCGCCCATTGTGGCCGAGGATTTTGCCCCAAAAGTGTTCAACCCCGGCATGCCTAGCCCGCATATGCTGTATTTTGACCGATTGAAAACCGATGCGCTGCCCGCGATCACCCATGTTGATGGCTCGGCGCGCATTCAAACGGTCAATGCCGCTCAGAACGCGCGCATCCATGAATTGCTGACGGCGTTTGAGGCACAGACGGGTTACGGCGTGCTTTGCAACACCTCGCTGAACTTCCTGGGGCGCGGGTTTATCAATCGCACCAGTGATCTGCTTCGCTATGCGCAGGAGTTTGGATTAGACGGGTTTGTGGCCGAGGATCGCCTGTTCATACTAAGGTGATTGGCTGTTTTTAGGGATTCCCCCGAAGCGGCCTCCAAACAGGTCATGGCAAGCGTGCAGATAAACTAAGTGCCACGCTTGTTTACGCCACACTCTCAATCTGCGCCCATACCAGGGATTGTTGCCCTATGCGCAACGCTCCCCGGTTCTCGCCCGGTTCTCGCCCGATTCTCGCCATAATTCCAGAGCAGGAAGCAGGCAGTTCTGTGGCTGGTATCACACGGGCGAAACGCCAGCCAACACAGGCTCCAGTTCACGGGCTCAGATAGAGGGTTGTATACATGAGTACTGCTACTTCTTCAGAGGAAGGTATGGATCAATCCTCGACGGATGTGTTGATCCATTCGGTAATGGTTGCTCAGAAACGCACGAAAAGCCGCGATATTTTGCCAGAGCTTGAGCCGGCAGATACCGATCACCCCAAGGCCAAATCCAAAAAACACGCAGGCAACAGACCTTCACGACCCGCAGGTGCACCGCTGAACCTGAAGGCGCGCGTGCTGGGATATCGCCCGACGCGCAAACATATTGTGTTGGCCGTCCTGGCGTTGGTGGTCGTAATGCGACCTTGGTTGATTCCGGGGGTGTTGTTTGTCGGATTTTGGGTGGGGTTGATTGCCTGGCTGACCGTCGGGCCGGATCGGATGGCCGAATGGGCCGCCTCGGCCTGGGACAGGCTGTGCACGCGCAAACCGGAGTTGGCAGAAAAGCTGCGTCGCAAGGCCGACAGATTTGCCCTGCGCTTTGATGCGTTTCTGGACAAGCTGCCTGACAGCTGGGCCGAAAAACTGGCCTTGCCAGATTTGTCACGCGTGGTGGAAACGGATGAAGATCTGGATGAGCGTCCTGATCCGTTCGACCGGCTAAAATTGCCCGAAGTCTATCGCGGTTAGGTCTGGCGTCGTCACACCGCCCGCATTTGCCAGATCTGCCCTTGAATTCGCGCAGCACTGCGCGTATGTGGCGTGGACACTCTCAGGAATAAAGACAGCTTACCCATGGCACGCACCAA
>DFBW01000119.1:7622-8895 GCA_002366775.1 Roseovarius sp. UBA3070
ATTTGCCGCAAATGCGCGGTAAGTACCTAAGATACAAACGCAAATCGGGCTTCGGCCCGGACAGACAAAAGGCGAAGCTCGACAATGGCAAAACGATGGTACTCGGTCAGTGTCCTCTCGAATTTCGAGAAAAAGATCGCCGAGCAGATCAGAACATCCGTTACCGAGCAAGATCTGGAAGACCAGATCGACGAAGTGCTGGTGCCGACTGAAGAAGTTATTGAAGTGCGCCGCGGCAAAAAAGTGACCGCCGAGCGCCGCTTTATGCCCGGCTATGTGCTGGTGCATATGGAGATGTCCGATCGCGGGTATCACCTGATCAATTCGATCAATCGCGTCACTGGTTTTCTGGGCCCTCAGGGCCGCCCGATGCCGATGCGTGACTCCGAAGTGAACACGATCCTGAACCGCGTGCAGGAAGGCGAAGATGCGCCGAAACTGCTGATCCATTTCGAAGTGGGCGAGAAGGTCAAGGTCAACGACGGCCCGTTCGAGGATTTCGACGGCATGGTCGAGGAAGTGGACGACGACAACCAGCGCCTGAAGGTGACGGTGTCGATCTTTGGCCGGGAAACCCCGGTCGAGCTGGAATACACGCAGGTTACCAAACAGATCTGAGCCATCTTGGCGCAGGTCTGTCCCGGACGTGATCCGGGACCTCGTGAAGAACGCGCTTGGAGGCCCCGGATCGGGGTCCGGGGCGCGAAGACCGTGGGAGGCACGGGTGCCGCGGCATCCAACCCGGACCACGACAACTGAAAGGCCAGAAGGGCGCGCCCTGACGGTGTTGGAAAAGGAGATGGCCAATGGCCAAGAAGCTCGCAGGTAAGATGAAACTGCAAGTGCCCGCCGGACAGGCAAACCCGAGCCCCCCCGTGGGCCCGGCGCTGGGTCAGCGCGGCATCAATATCATGGAATTCTGCAAGGCATTCAATGCCAAGACGCAGGACATGGAGCCAGGTGCGCCCTGCCCCACCGTGATCACCTATTATCAGGACAAGTCCTTTGACATGGATATCAAGACGCCACCTGCGTCTTATTACCTGCGCAAAGCGGCCAAACTGAAATCCGGCGCCAAACTGCCGGGCCGTGAGACTGTTGGATCGGTTTCCGCCAAGCAACTGCGCGAGATCGCAGAAGCCAAATGGAAAGACCTGAACGCAAACGACGTCGACTCAGCGATGAAAATCATTGCCGGTTCTGCACGCTCCATGGGCATCGAGGTGAAGTAAGATGGCAAAGCTCGGAAAACGTACCCTCGCCGCACGCGAAG
>DFBW01000190.1 GCA_002366775.1 Roseovarius sp. UBA3070
GGTCAATCGCGTTCAAACACGCCTGCGGAGTAACCAGTATGAGCAATGCACTATTTCCAGAAATCATCGTCAACGGAGAGGTTATCCCCTCCGTTGGCATCGCCGCCGAAGCCCAAAATCACGAAGCCCCCAAAGGCAAGCCTGGATTGGCCTGGCGCAAGGCGGCGCAGGCATTGGCCATTCGTACTTTGATGTTGCAAGAAGCGTCACGGCTTGGGATCGAAAGCGATCCCATCAGCCTTGGCAAGGGGCGTTTTGAAACGGATGAAGATGCGCTGATCCGCGGGCTGTTGGAGGCTGAGCTATCTCCTGATGCACCTGAGGACGCGGATATTCAGGCGCTCTGGGAAAAAGACCCCAGCCGCTTTCGCGCGCCGCCACTTTGGGAGGTGTCGCATATCCTCATTGCTGCTGATCCCGCCAGCGAAGGCGCCACGGGAGCCGCACATGCCAAAGCCGTTGCATTGATAAAAACACTGCAAGACAAGCCCAAAGAATTTGCCCGTCTTGCCGAGATTGAGAGCGATTGCGGGTCAAAATCCAACGGTGGCGCGCTTGGGCAGCTCACAGTCGGGGATACCGTTCCTGCGTTTGAGGCCGCGCTGCATTCATTGGCCGAAGGGGAGGTAACCCGCCAGCCCGTGCATACTCAGTTTGGCTGGCATGTCATTCGCATGGACGCCCGCATTGAAGGCAAAGCGCTGCCCTTTGAGGTCGTGCAGCCGCGCATTCGCGGGGCGATGGAAAAATCAGCCTGGGCACATGCAGCCAAAGACTTCACCAACCGCCTGATCGCAAACGCATCCATCAGCGGAATCGAGATGCGTGAGCTCTGATCCATCTGAAAACAAACCCCAGCGATAAGGAAAGCGTGTTTTGGAACTGCAACAAGCCATGAATATCGCCTATATCTGCGCCCCGCGCACCGGAGAGGTCGATCTTGTGTTAGAAGAGTTCTCGTTGGAACTCGCCCAAAGAGGTGTGACAACGAGCGGGCTTGTCCAGGTAAATTCCTATCAAGTGGGCCGCCATAAGTGTGACATGGATGTCAGAGTTTTGCCCGATGGCCCCACAATTCGCATATCCCAATCGCTGGGCAACAATGCAAAAGGGTGCAGGCTTGACCCCGCCGCCCTTGAGCGCGCCGTGTCGGATGTCAATCTACAGCTCGCACAATTTCCTGAGGTTCTGATCGTCAACAAATTTGGCAAACACGAAGCAAGCGGAAGAGGCTTTCGCGATACAATCGCAGAGGCCCTGATCCAAAATACACCCGTTGTCGTTGGGATAAACCGGCTAAATCTTGCGGCCTTCCAAGAGTTTTGCGGCGGTACGCAAACACACGTTCAGGCAAGCCCGAAAGCCCTGATGAGATGGTTTGAGGGGATCGAGCGGCCATCACCGCGCAGGCTCCACCCGGTTCAACACAGCGATGTTTTGGCACCGGTCTGACGTGGCACCAGTGGCGGCATTGACGCGGGATTGGGACTGAACCCGCGACATAAAATGCCTCTCTGTGGGCAGAATTGCTTTCCTATATATCTGTAATTGAGGGGCAAATTGTTTGCGCGCTGGATCAGCCGGTTGCGAGCGTATATGGACATGTTGGATTGGCAATCGGTCAACCTGGATGAGAGATTATTGTGACACCTTCAGCACGTATAAGCGCAGCGATTGAATTGATAGATCGTATTCTGATGGGCGAGCTGGCTGATCGGGCCCTGGCCGGATGGGGGCGCAAGAACCGCTATGCCGGGTCAAAGGACCGCGCCGCGATCGCAGATCTGGTTTATGATGTTCTCAGGCGCAAGCGAAGCTTGTCGGCGCTTGGTGGAGGTGACAATGGGCGCGCTCTTTTGCTTGGGTATGTCAGAGACGCCGGGCAGGATCCTGACGCCGTTTTCGGCGCTGGCACATATGCCCCTGTTGAGTTGACAGATGCAGAGCGATCCAATGGGCGTTCGCCAGACCCGGATAGCGGCGAAAGTGCCGATTTCCCCGAGTGGCTGTGGCCGGATATTCGCACTGCGCTGGGGCAAGACGCCCAAGACATTGCCGAGCAGATGCGCAAAAGGGCGCCGGTCCATCTTAGGGTCAATCTTGCGAAACTAAGCCGCCCTAGCGCAATTGAGCTTCTGTCTTCGCAAGGGATTGTCGTGCGTCCACATGCGCTCTCTCCTTCGGCTGTCGAGGTGATCGAGGGCGCCAGGAAGATCAAAAACGCGCAGGCATATCTTGAGGGACAGGTCGAGTTGCAGGATGCCTCTTCTCAAGCGGTCGCGGATATGGTGCCACTTGAGGCGGGGGAGAGGTTTTTGGATTTTTGCGCCGGTGGTGGCGGTAAGATCCTGGCGGTGGCGGGCCGGGTAGAGGGCAAATATTTTGCCCATGATGTGGATCAAAATAGGATGAAAGATCTGCCCGCACGCGCCGCGCGTGGCGGTGTATCGGTCAGCCTGCTGTCTTTGCCGGAAGTGAAGCAGAAAGCCCCATTCGACACTCTTCTCATTGACGCCCCGTGTTCAGGCAGTGGGTCATGGCGGCGCGACCCTCAGGGGAAATGGCTGCTGACGCGTGAGAAGCTGGAGCGCACTTTAGATATTCAGCGAGAAATCCTGGATCAGTCAGCCATGTTTGTTCGCCCGCAAGGTCATCTGGTTTATGCGACATGTTCCTTACTGAACAGTGAAAATGGGCGTCAGGTTGATGAGTTTCTGGCTCGCCAAAGTGAGTACTCTCTAATGGTTCAAAAAAGGTTCACGCCGTTGGATGGCGGAGATGGCTTTTATTGCGCTGTCCTTCGTCGAAATTAACACGGCCGCAGGCGCGTCTGTACCAGATCTATTACTAAAGTTATCAATCTGTTTCAGTGGATTGAGTATGGTGATCTGCCGCGTGCCAATCAAATCTTAAACGCGGTTTTTGCTCTTCAGGGAATGCAGGCGGGGGCAAAGCCATGGCTCTTGCCGTCCGCGCCGGGGCAATGATTTGCCCTTGTCTGTCAGTGGTACCGGCTTCTTTGTGGCACAGCCAATCGGCGCGCGGACCCAATCCCTCTCAATCTTGACGTGTTGCTCCGGCTGTCGTTAAGTCTCAATTAAGCCTTTTCGCTCAGAATTGGAGAGGCAATTGCGTCAACCAAGAGGGCCGCTCGTGGCATTCCCAACCAGCACGACAGATCATACCCGCAGGGCGATGATGTCCGTCAGGCCTAAAACCACCATGATCGCGCTGGCAGCGGCAGTGTTTGGGTTCGCCGGATGGCTGAGCAATGATGACGCCATGCAGCTGAGCATGTTTGCCATCTGCTCTACGCTGCTTTTTATCGTCGGCTGGACCAGGCTGCGTGCGCAGTGGGATGCCTCGGCCGGGCAGGCCAACGTGGCTGCCTTGGATGATCTGATGCGCAACAATCCTGTCCCTTGTATCGCGGCTGGCAGGGATGGGGTGATCCACTACTCCAACCCCGCCACCGAACAAGTGCTTTCCTCCAAAAATGCGACCACACTGGCCGGTGCGCTGCAAACCATATTGGCCAATCCCGGCGCGATTTTATTTCGCCTTGAAACACGAGCAGAATCAAACGGCTACGCGGTCGAAGATGTGGTGACGCGCCAGGGCCATTTGCGTATTTCGGTGCATAAGACGGGAAGTGCTCATTTCCTGTGGCGGCTGGAACGGTCTGCCGAAAGCCCACAGCGTGCCAATGATCCGATGCCATTGCCGATGTTCACAGTTGGGCGCAATGACGCGGTTTTGTTCATGAACCCCGCAGCGCGTGCGCTGGTGGGCGAACGCGCGCGGTCGTTGGATCGCATCTGTGTGAAACTCCCGCTGCGATCAGGGCAGTTGAATGACATCAACACGCCGTCTGGCCCTGCATCTTGTTTCGCGGTTGAGCTTGAGGGGGTGGCAGGTCGGCGCGAAGTGATCTTGCTGCCCGGCGTCGCCGCGACCGAACGCAAACCCGATGGCTGGGCTTTTTTCGATGAACTCCCCGTTCCCTTGTTGAAGTTGTCCCACAGTGGCGACATCGAATTGTCCAACAGGCCTGCGCGCGATTTGCTGGGCGTGCCCGCTTGTCAGGGGAACGTGTTGGGCGATTTCATGGAAGGGTTGGGGCGCTCAATCACCGATTGGCTGGATGATACTGCCGCCGGGCGCGGCTCGGTTCACTCCGAAATTTTGCGTATTAAGCGCGACGATAAAGAGGTCTTTGTTCAGGTCACGCTCAACCGCGCGATGGAGAATGGCGAAACAGTTTTGATTGCAGTGCTCAATGATGCCACCAAGCTGAAATCGCTGGAAGCGCAGTTTGTCCAAAGCCAGAAAATGCAGGCGATCGGGCAATTGGCTGGTGGGGTGGCACATGATTTCAATAACTTGCTTACGGCGATCTCGGGCCATTGTGATCTGTTGTTGCTGCGCCATGATCAGGGGGATTCGGATTTTTCTGACCTGACTCAGATCAACCAGAATGCCAATCGGGCTGCCGCGTTGGTGGGGCAGCTATTGGCCTATTCACGCAAACAGACATTGCGGCCGCAGATCCTTGATTTGCAGGACACGCTGTCTGATTTAGGGCATCTATTGAACCGTCTGGTGGGCGCGAAAATGGACCTCTCGCTCAGCCATGATCCGGTTCTTTCCAAAATCAAGGCGGATAAGCGCCAGCTGGAGCAGGTGATCATGAACCTTGTGGTTAACGCCCGGGATGCAATGCCGCAGGGCGGGCAAATCCGCATCGAAACTGAAAATGTTGATCTCAAAGAGCCTCTGCGTCGAGACCGGGCTGTGGTGTCGCCGGGGCGCTATGTTTCAATTAAAGTGATCGACAAGGGCACCGGAATTCCGCGTGATAAGCTGCAAAAGGTGTTTGAGCCTTTCTACACCACCAAACGTACGGGCGAAGGTACGGGATTGGGCCTGTCCACAGCCTATGGAATTATCAAGCAATCGGGCGGGTTTATCTTTGCTGACAGCACACGAGGTGAGGGCACGGAATTTCAAATATTGCTGCCCGCGTTTGACGCAGTCGAACATGTTGAGCCCAAGCCGGTGGTAGAGAAAACCGCCGTGACCCCAACCGACGGCGTGGTGTTACTGGTCGAAGACGAAGCTCCGGTACGCGCTTTTGCTAGTAGGGCCCTCCAATTGCGGGGATTTAATGTGCTTGAGGCGGAATCAGCCGAAGATGCGTTGGAGCTGTTGGAAGACGAGGCCCTTAAGGTCGATATTTTCGTGTCAGATGTCGTTATGCCCGGCAAAGACGGTCCAAGTTGGGTACAAGAAGCGTTGACCAGCAGACCAGATGTGAACGTGGTGTTCATGTCCGGTTACGCTGAAGAAACTTTTGGTGATACACAGGCCAAAATTCCCAATTCGGTGTTTCTGCCCAAGCCATTTTCCCTGACCGAGCTGACCGAGACTGTGCAGCGGCAAATGCCCGATAAAGCTGCCTCTCAGGTTTCTAGCGGTGTGTAGGTACCATTAGATCCGATCCCGTCATAAAGCGTGAATTCACCGGGCATTTTGCGACGCAGGCGCGCATGGGTTTTGTCCGATAATTCTAATTCTGCAGCTGGTGAGCTGTTCATCTGTTCGGTGGCAAATGTGCTGCCCAACCGCGTCTCAAGAAAAGCTTTTAACCCAGCCTGATCTTCATAGCGAAACAGATGTGTCACGGCGGTGCCATTTTTTGTTGGCTCCAGAAACTTGGCCTGTGATCCAACATTGGCAAAGGGCGGGCAATTGCCCATCAGATAAGCTTGCACGAAGTCGTCAAAAGATACGTCATGTGTTGATGTTCGCTGCCCCTTTAGGTCGTCTCGCTGGCGGTAACGATACCAGCTTCCCAACCAGGACACGGGTTCACGCATCACCGCCAATACCGCCAGTTCATCCGAGACAAACTTCTCCAAAACGGGCCGATAAAACCGATTGTAGCGAAAGACGGGCGCATGTTTCAGCTCGGGTGGCGCGCCGACCCACATCGAAGCCAAGGGCTTGAGCGCCTCTTCATAAGCGGTGGTGCCAGTCTTGGGTACAGATAGAAACACCAGGCGAGCCGTTGAAAACACTAACATTTTTTGTCTGATCCTTGCCTGTGTGCACTTATCTCACGCTCGTAAACTACTCTTTAACGGTTTAGGGCAAAAGTGAAGATACGAATAATTTTCTTGAAATGTTCTACTTTTGTCTCCATAGCTATGAGAACAAGAGGTGAACGAAAGCAGCGATTGTCGCATGGCTTTGGGTGTGGAATAAGGAATTGGAAACATGGCACTGGCGGAAGTTGTAGCAATGGACAGCAAGTCGAACTCGGACAAGCAAAAAGCACTGGATAGCGCGCTCTCACAGATTGAACGCCAGTTTGGCAAAGGCTCGATCATGAAGCTGGGTGCCGATAATCCCGCCCAGGATATCGAGTCCACGTCGACCGGTTCATTGGGCCTTGATATTGCCCTCGGTATTGGCGGTCTGCCCAAGGGCCGAATTGTTGAGATTTACGGTCCGGAAAGCTCTGGCAAAACCACGCTAACCCTGCATTGCATCGCAGAAGAGCAGAAAAAGGGTGGCGTTTGCGCCTTTATTGACGCCGAACACGCGCTCGACCCAATTTACGCCAAGAAACTGGGCGTTAATCTGGACGAGTTGTTGATTTCACAACCCGATACAGGTGAGCAATCCCTTGAAATCGTTGATACGCTGGTCCGCTCGGGGGCGGTGCGCATGATTGTGGTCGATTCGGTTGCCGCCCTGACGCCAAAATCCGAATTGGAAGGCGATATGGGCGATAGCAGTGTTGGTGTTCACGCCCGCCTGATGAGCCAGGCAATGCGCAAACTCACAGGTTCGATCAGCCGGTCAAAGTGTACGGTTATTTTCATCAACCAGATCCGCATGAAGATTGGTGTGATGTTTGGCAGCCCTGAAACCACAACCGGTGGTAACGCACTGAAGTTCTATAGCTCGGTCCGTCTCGACATTCGCCGTATCGGTGCCATCAAGGACCGTGACGAAGTGGTTGGCAATTCGACCCGCGTTAAGGTTGTGAAAAACAAGGTCGCACCACCCTTCAAGCAGGTGGAATTTGATATCATGTACGGCGAAGGCATCTCAAAGACCGGTGAACTACTGGATCTGGGGGTCAAGGCCGGTGTGGTCGAAAAGTCCGGTAGCTGGTTCAGCTATGGCGATGAGCGCATTGGCCAGGGCCGCGAGAACGTAAAGGGATTTTTGAAAGAAAACCCTCAGATCGCCTATGAAATAGAAGACAAAATCCGCGCCTCGCACGGGCTAGACTTTGAAATGCCCGAAATTGAGAAAACCTCGGATGATGGCGATATCCTCGAAGTCTGAGACAGTTAAGATGATTGCAAAGCGCCCGGTGCCATCGCCTCGGGCGCTTCTTGCTGTGGACACGGGCGCGGGGGGGGGCTAAATCTCGGAAACGTTTGGCCCAATGCCCATAATCGAGATGACAAATGCCCACCCTGAATGAAATCCGCTCAACCTTCCTGAATTTCTTTGAACGCAATGATCATGTGATCGTCGATAGCTCACCGTTGGTGCCTCGGAATGATCCGACTTTGATGTTTGTTAACTCCGGGATGGTTCAATTCAAGAACCTGTTCACCGGGGTAGAAACGCGTGACTATCAGCGCGCGACAACGTCACAAAAATGCGTGCGGGCAGGCGGCAAGCACAATGATTTGGACAATGTCGGTTATACCGCGCGCCATCATACATTTTTTGAAATGCTTGGTAACTTCAGCTTTGGCGACTATTTCAAGGAACAAGCCATTCCATATGCCTGGGATCTGCTGACCAAGGATTTTGGCATTGATAAATCCAAGCTGCTGGTGACCGTCTACCACAGTGATGACGAAGCCGCAGACATATGGAAAAAATACGCCGGCCTTTCGGATGACCGAATTATTCGCATCGCAACCGATGATAACTTTTGGTCGATGGGCGCCACTGGCCCATGTGGCCCATGCACCGAGATTTTTTATGATCACGGTCCCGATATCTGGGGTGGCCCTCCGGGCAGCGCCGAGGAAGATGGCGACCGGTTTATCGAAATCTGGAACCTTGTTTTCATGCAGAACGAGCGTTTTGAGGATGGCACACAGCGCGATCTGGACAATCAATCAATTGACACCGGCATGGGATTGGAGCGGATTGGCGCGCTGTTGCAAGGCAAGCACGACAATTACGACACTGATTTGATGCGCAGTTTGATTGAGGCCAGCGCTCATGCAACCAGTCAGGATCCGGACGGCCCGGGGAATGTGCATCACCGGGTGATTGCAGACCATTTGCGCTCGACGTCATTCCTGATTGCAGACGGTGTTCTTCCCTCCAACGAGGGGCGCGGGTATGTGCTGCGCCGGATCATGCGCCGTGCGATGCGCCATGCACATTTGCTGGGCGCAAAAGACCCGGTTATGCATTTATTGGTGCCGGCTCTTGTCACACAAATGGGGCAGGCTTACCCCGAGTTGGGGCGGGCGCAATCACTGATCGAAGAAACGCTTGAGCTGGAAGAAACCCGCTTTAAACAAACACTTGACCGTGGTTTGAAGCTGCTTGATGAAGAATTGAGCGGATTGAATGCAGATGATGCATTACCGGGTGAAACCGCGTTCAAGCTGTATGACACATATGGTTTTCCGCTTGATCTGACGCAGGATGCCTTGCGTGAAAAGGGCCGGGAAGTGGATGTATCGGGCTTTGATGCCGCGATGGATGCGCAAAAAGCCAAGGCGCGTGCGGCCTGGTCCGGCTCGGGCGAAGCGGCGGATGCCACCATCTGGTTTGAGTTGGCCGATCAGCACGGGACGACAGATTTTCTGGGCTACGATACAGAAGTGGCCGAAGCGCAAATCATGGCCCTTGTGCGTGACGAGGCTGAAGTCGCCTCGGCCAAAGCAGGTGATAAGGTTCAGATCATCCTTAACCAAACACCGTTTTACGCCGAATCTGGCGGCCAGATAGGCGACACAGGCACGTTCACCACTGGCACAGCTGAGGCGCAGATCACGGACACCAAGAAAGTTGCCGGATTATTCATCCACATGGCTCAGGTAACCTCGGGTGAGATCAGCAAAGGTGACGCCGCCCAGTTGCAAGTAGATCACGCTCGCCGCAGCGCTATCCGCGCCAATCATTCGGCGACGCATTTGCTGCACGAAGCCCTGCGCAACGCTTTGGGGGATCATGTCGCGCAGCGTGGGTCGCTGAATGCCCAGGATCGTTTGCGGTTTGACTTTAGTCACGCCAAAGCGATGAGCGCCAAAGAGCTGACGCAGGTGAATACAGAGGTGAATGCCTTTATTCGGCAGAATTCGACCGTGGAAACCCGTATTATGACGCCGGATGATGCGCGTGATCTTGGGGCGCAGGCGCTGTTTGGCGAAAAATACGGCGATGAAGTGCGTGTTGTGTCGATGGGTGTTGATGAGGGATCAAACAAGGGGCTGGATCGTCAGACCTATTCAATTGAGCTGTGCGGGGGCACCCATGTGCGGCGTACGGGCGATATAGGGCTGTTTGCAATCGTCAGTGAAAGTGCCTCAAGTTCCGGTGTGCGCCGGATTGAAGCACTCACCGGCGCCGAAGCTTTTGCATATCTGAGTGCTCAGGATGCCCGTGTAACTGACCTGGCGACAGAGCTGAAAGCGCGCCCTGAAGACGTGGTTGAGCGGTTGCGCTCGCTGATGGGGGAACGCAAAACACTCAGCAATGAAGTGGCCCAATTGCGCCGAGAGCTGGCCATGTCGGGCGGCGCCGGGCATGGCGAGGCACAAGAGGTGCGCGAGGTGAATGGTGTCAAATACATCGCATAGGTTTTGTCGGGTGTCTTAGGCAGGGATCTGCCGCCATTGATTGACGAGCATAAAACCAACCTTGGATCTGGCGCGGTTCTGTTGATT
>DFBW01000014.1:0-2973 GCA_002366775.1 Roseovarius sp. UBA3070
AGCGGGCCTGTGACAGCGCCTCGGAGATGTCCTGCGTCACATGCCCGCCCCGGGCGGCGAAAAATGGCAGGCAGATTGCCCGCTCACCCAGATCAACCGCCACATCAGCCAGAAAGGGTGGCTCTTCCACAAACCCCACGCGGATTTCCTCAAACGCCAGTTTCGCGCCAAGGGCCGCAGCAAACGCATGGGTGTCACGCGCAGAGTTTCCACTGCTCCCCGATCCGTGTGCCGCAACAAAAAGCCGGGTCTCACCTGCCTGCCATCCTTGCTGGTTCAGCACCCCGCGCAGCAGATCGCCAGCCAGTGTCGCCAGCCCCGGATCCAGGCCCAGAGGCGGCAGCATATTTGCCTGCCTGTTGCGTAGGCGCTTGATCAGCGCCTCGCCGGTAAACCACCCCGTGGTCATGAACAGCGGATAGACCAAGGCAGGCTGCTCGGTTGCCGCCAATGCGCCATCCAGCGCGCCGGGCTTTGCCAGTGTCGCGCTCTCCACCTGCCAGCCGGGCAGTGCGCGCCCTACCTGAGCGGCAAGGCGCGCCAGTTCTGCCTCGGCCGGGTCCGGATCAGATGGCTGTCCGTGGCTAACAATGATCGCACATCGCTTAATGGCTTGTTCCTTCCGAGAATGTGATCTTGTTGAAAACATTGTACTTTCCTGACGGCTTGTGCATCGGTAGCCGGGTTACTTCCTCCAGCGTTTTGGCGTCATAAACAATGACCGCGCCGTCATCTTCCCAGATCGAAACCAGCGCATGACTACCATCGCGGGTAAACTCCACATGCGCCAGCGTGGCACCGTCCACCGGACGCAGGGTTTTGATGATCTCAAGGCTCTGCTTGTCGATCACATGCATTTCGTCTTTGTTCGGGCCAAAGAACACATCGGCCCAGAAATACGGCGTGTTTTCGTGGCTACGCAGGAAAAATCCGGGCCCGTTGGTTTTGATCGTTTTGGTGACCTTCCAGCTTTCTGTATCAATCACCGACAGCATACCCTCTTTCAGATGTGGCGTCGCCATCACCCGGTGGCCGTTTCGAATCCATGAAATGCCCGATCCCAGATGCGGCATGCCGGGCAGCGCAAGTTTGGCAATCTCGCGGCCTACATTAAGATTGATCACCACGCCTTGTTCAGTATTGCGTTCGGCTCCGATCAGAAAACGATAGTCAGGGGTGAAAAAGAAATCATCCAAAGGCGCGCTAATCTCGATCCGGCGGCGGGCAAACAGCCCCTGCGATGATGGCAACGCCTCGATCATACCCTTTTCGCGGCTGTGCACAAATCCTTCATAGACCGGCTCGGCATCGGGGTTGGTTGCCACCTCCCAGATCTCGGGTGTGTCTTTCAGCGCCAGAATGAAGCTTTGGCGCTGCGGTGCCTGATACACGGCTGACACCCTGCTTGGCGTGCCATCCTTGCCCACAACCGGCATCACCCGTTCAACGCTCAGATCATCAGTAGACAGCAGGGTCAGGGTCATCGGCAGGTAATTGGCCACCGCCAGATGTTTGCCATCGGCACTTATGGCGATGTTACGGCTGTTCAGCCCCGCACGCACCCGGCCCACCTGATGTAGCGACCAGATATCGTATTTCTGCACCCAGCCATCGCGCGACATGATAAAAACATATCGCCCATCGGGGGTAAATTTTGGCCCGCCATGCACCGCAAAAGGCGTGGCAAACCGGTCTAACACCGCAAACGTGTCGCCATCCAGAACGCTGACATGGTGATCACCGGTTTCCACCACCAGAGTGATGTTCAGCGGATCGGCGTCAAACACCGGCGCATCAGCCGCACGGTACTCAGGATCGAACCGGCGGGTTTCAGTAATCTCGGCCTCGCCCCAGTCGGGCATTTGCGCCAGCGGCGTATGCAGCCAGGCCGCCAGTTCCGTGATCTCGGCCGCATCCAGTACATCGTCATAGCCGGGCATCTGCGTTGCCACTCGGCCCGCGCCGATCACCTTTTCAAGGTTCGGTCCGCGCATCCGCCCCAATGTTTCGGGGATCAGCGCAGGCCCGGTGCTGCCCAGCCGGTCGGCGCCATGACAGGTGGCACATATGGCGCTGTAGGTCTGCGCCGGGTCAGCCTGCGCCGGTGTGGCTCCCAGCAAAAGCGCGCTAAGTAAAACGGTGAATCGGGTCATGTTTCTTGCCTCTGAACGGGGTAACTTCCAGGCGTTCGCCCGCCCCCGTTATGCCAATTTCGCTCTCGTTCAGGTAACAGGCCGGATCCTCGGCCCAAGGATCGCCGGTTACTTGCAATGCCCGGATGCGGGTATTGCCACCGCAAACGGATTTGAATGCACAAGCCCCGCAACGCCCCTTGAGCGGACGCGGACGCAATCGCAACTGCGCCAGCATAGGGTCGCCCCCCGTCCACAGCTCTGAGAACGGCGTGGTTTTGACGTTGCCCACAGTATAATCCGACCAATAGGTATCGGGATGCACCCGCCCCAGCGTGTCGATATTGGCCACGCCCAGCCCTGACGAATTGCCACCCCAGGCCTCAAGATGATTGCGCAGATGTGTCAAGCTCGCCTCGTCACAATGTTGTTCGGCCCATCTCAGCATATAAACCGCATCGGCATCGTTGTTGCCAGTCACAATATCCAGTGGCTTCTTTTCTTTCTGCCCTGCCCAGGCGCGCGCGATCAGCATGTCCAATGCGGCGCGGGTAT
This sequence comes from Roseovarius sp. UBA3070, assembly GCA_002366775.1. Classification (GTDB taxonomy): domain Bacteria; phylum Pseudomonadota; class Alphaproteobacteria; order Rhodobacterales; family Rhodobacteraceae; genus Roseovarius. The sequence continues at coordinate 2,688 of DFBW01000014.1, forward strand.
GGGCATGCACCGCATCCTCGCCCCGGTTCTTGTCACCACGTCCTGCATAGACCAGATGGCTGAGGTAAAACTTGTCCACGCCCTCGTCGTCGCACAGTTGCAAAAGCTCTGGCAATTGCGCCGCGTTGTCACGCGTCAGGGTAAACCGCAAACCCACCTTGATACCGCGTTTCTTGCATTCGCGCACGCCGCGTACCGCGTCATCAAAAGCGCCATCGACACCGCGAAACCAGTCATTGGTTTTGCCAATCCCGTCGATCGAAATGCCCACATACTGAAACCCGAT
>DFBW01000014.1:3108-4016 GCA_002366775.1 Roseovarius sp. UBA3070
ATTTCAGATTGCAGCGCCGGGTCAGGTTCCAGATCACCACCGGTTTCACCGGCCCGCTGCCGCGCCGCGTTCGGACCGGCGTTGGGGCGACCAGTTGTTGCATATATTCCGAGAGGCGAAACATTTCAGCCCTCCTTTGACCTGAGCCTGAGCCCGGTCTTTTTCAAAATCCGTGTCGAATAGAGAATATCCCCGCCACGGCAGGCCCCACCCAAAAGCGTGGCAACCTCTTGCCGCTTGGCCTCAACCTCATCGCTGCTGCTGCCATGGATCATCGCAAACAGATTATAAGGCCAGTCGGGCAGCGCGCGGGGCCGCTCGTAACAATGGCTGACAAAATCCAGCGCACCCACTTGTGCGCCCAACTCGGCCACGCGGGCATCTTTGACATCCCAGACCGACATGCCATTGGCCACCATCCCAAGCGCATAGTGATTGGGAGCCACGGCGATACGGCGGATCACCCCATGTTCCTGCATCGCACGCAGCCTGTCACATAGCGCTGCCTCATCCATCCCCAACTCCTGCGCCACCGCCGCATAGGGCTGGGGCACCAGTGGCAGGCCGCCCTGGGTGGCGGCAATAATCCGGCGGTCTGTGGCGTCGATTTTCATGCGGCCACCCTGAATCTGATGAAAAATTCCCTGAGCTTGGGGAAACAAAGCACGCGCAACCCGGTTTCGCGCTCCAGAGATGTGGCCACCACTTTGATTTCTTCCTGGGTTTCTGTTGCCAGAACAAACCACATGTTCAGCCGGTGACTGCGTTCATAATTATGCGCCACCTCGGGCCGGGCGTTGACTTTGGCCATTGTGCCCTCAAATTCCTCTTGCGGCACGGCCATGGCACAGAGACAAAAGGCACCACCCATCGCTTCGGCATCAAAGAACGGGCCAAACCGGGTTATG
>DFBW01000014.1:4168-5032 GCA_002366775.1 Roseovarius sp. UBA3070
CGCTTCCTTGCGGCTGCGGGCGTGAATCATTGAATAAAGGCGATAAGGCCAGACGACCTCAACCGGGCTTCGCTCATAGCAAAGTGTCACGCCGGGCTGCATAGCCAGCGCCGACCCGGCGCGGGTGATGGCCTCATGTGGAAGATCCCAGACCACCATTGCATTGGCCCGCCAGCCAAGCGCGCGGTGGCGCACGATAATTCCAAAGCGTGCAATGATGCGGGCCGCACTCAGCACTCTTATCCGGGCCATCACTTCGCTCGCTTCGCGTCCCAGCCCTTCTGCCAGCGCTGCAAAGGGGCGCAACTCAAGCGGCAGGCCACGCATCAGCGCCTGCACTATCTCACGATCACCGGGCTGCAAAACAGCGGTATCAGGGGGGGCGCTCAGCGGCGCGCGCTGGTCGTCGCCACGCAGGCTAAACCCCAGGTCCAGGTTAAACGGCCGCACCAGGCGCAAATCCAGCACCCGCAGCCCGCTGCGCTGCCCGATCCGGGCAAGCGCGCTATCCACATGCGCCCGGTCAGGGCCGGTGGCCACAAACCACAGGTTCCAGTCGTTTTCGCGCAGGTAGGAATGGTTGATGCCCGGCTCCTCGCCAATAATTTGGGCGACCTCTTCAATTCTGTTCTCGGGGGCGGCCACGGCGGCCAAGGTACTGGCCGAAATTGTGTTGGGTGCACAGGTGGCCCCCAGTCGGGTGATCTGACCGGCGGCGGCCTTGGCGCGCAACCGCGTGATTACATCCGCCTCGTTGGTGCCCAACGCCTCGGCAAGCGCGCCAAAGGGCCGTTCAGTGATGGGAAAATCCCGCTGCCAATCGTTCAGCAATGCGCGGTCAATCGGGTCATTCACACCTTCCAT
>DFBW01000014.1:5092-5511 GCA_002366775.1 Roseovarius sp. UBA3070
TTGTTCAAAGGTTTCAGTGTCATAGATGACCACCTTTCCCAAATCGCGCACCGACAGCCATACCTCGTGGCCGCGCGGTGTGAATTCCATATGCAGCACACCGGGGCCGGGTTTGAACTGGTGGATAACCTGCTTGGTTACCGTGTCGATCACCTGCACCGTATCGTTCAGCGGATGGGCGAAATTCACCCAGACCTGGCGACCGTCAGGGCGTGAAATGGCGAAAACCGGCTGCCCGTGTGTGGGGGTTCTGCCGGTTTCCTTCAGACTGCGGGCATCAACCCAGAGAACCTCATGCTGGCCCATGGCAGGCAGCACGAAATCCTGCCCGGCCAGCGCCCAGCCCTCAAGATGTGGCATCTTGTAAACCGGCAGGCCCGCGCGCTCTTTGGCGTATCCGGGCAGGATGATTTGTGGCT
>DFBW01000014.1:5607-10623 GCA_002366775.1 Roseovarius sp. UBA3070
TGCCCATGCCTTTGATCCTGATGATCTGCGGGGTCTTGCCCGATAAATCGGCAATCCATGTTTCGCCCTTGTCCCACAATGAGAAGGCAAACCTGGAGCCGAGAATATCCACCAGCCCGACGGTCTTGCTGCCGGTCGGAATGTCGGCCACCATTTCCAGTGTGTCGGCATCAAATACACGCACGCCGCCTGGTTCGTAGTTCGACACCGCCACCAGCCGCCCATCGTCCGAGATTGCCCCGCCAATAGAATTGCCCGCCTGCATGACGCGTTTCACAATCGTCTGCGCCAGAATATCCACCTTGGTCAGCCCGCCGTCACGGCCAAAGACATAGGCAAACTGCTCGTTAGGTGAATAGACCAATGAGGCGTGCGAAAGGTCACCCAGCCCGGTGATGCGCCCAATGCTGGTGCGTTCGGATTGATCAACAACCAAGAGCGAGCCACTGGCGCGCTCGACCACCAAGCCCAGACCACCCGTGGCCTGCGCCTGAGCCGGCAATGACGCAAGACAAAGCGCAAAAACGGCCAGCGCCAGCGCAAGCATCCGACCAAGGACGCCTCTGGCGGGGGTATTTTGGGAAACATGAAGGCTCATAGTCGTGCTGCTTTCATTTTTGGGATGTACTCTGGGGCGGGGTCGTGCCCCCCCAGAAAGCAAAGGGCGGGTCTCATTTGCTGTCACCTATCATTAGATAATCGGCAATCCACGCGGCGTCTTCCTCACTCAGCAGGGGCCGCCAGGGTGGCATCGGTGTGCCGGGGATGCCGTCAAGGATCACCATTTTCAGGCTATCGCGGTTATAATGCGCCACCGCTTCGGGGCGGATATCCGGGCCAAGCCCCCCCTTCAAAGTCATACCGTGACACGAGCCGCAGTCTTGCAACACCAGCCGCTCCAAAGCCTGCACATCAGGCCCGGCCAGCGCCGGAGTGGCGGCCAGCGCCAGTATGATGCTCAGCCTATTCACCCACCATCACCTGAGGCGGATCAAGCGGCAAGGTACTGGCCCCACGCCAGAGCGAGACGACATGCCCGACCACAAACAGCACCGGCGCACGCACCGGGGTGGCCGCGATATCAAGGCCGATCCGGTCAAGCCGCGACAAAAGCACTGCCTCGCGCGGGGTGGTGGCATTTGACACAGCCAGCACCGGCATTTTGCCCGGCAATCCCTCGCGCATCAGGTTCAGTGCTATTTCGGCGATATTGGCCGCCCCCATATAGATCACCAGTGTGGTGTCCTCGCAGGCCAGGCTTTTCCAGTCCAGGTCAAGCCGGGCATCACCGGCACGGTGGCCGGTGACATAGCGCACCCCGGTGGCCAGCCCGCGGTGGGTCAGCGGCACGCCAAAAGAGGCGGCCATGCCTTGGGCGGCAGTGATACCGGGCGCATAATCCACCACAATACCGCGCTCGCCCAGATAGGCGGCCTCTTCCGAGCCGCGCCCGAATATCAGTGGATCGCCCCCTTTGAGGCGCGCAACGGTCTGCCCGTCGCAGGCCAGTTCATAAAGAATTTCGTTGATCTGCTCTTGCGGCACGCTGTGGCACTTGGGGGCCTTGCCCACCGGTACCATGTGCGCTGCCACCGGGGCCAGCGCCAGAATTTCGGGGCTGACCAGCCGGTCATAGACGACCACATCGGCGTCTTTCAGCATGTTGATCGCGCGTAACTTCATCAGGTCCACGGCACCGGGGCCTGCCCCGATCAGATACACCTTGCCTTGCGCTGTCATGTTGCTGGCTCCTGAGCTGGGTAATCGAATGTTGATTTACGAAAATCCGGGGGCCCAAGGCAGGGCCCCCGGTGCGCGCGCGTCAGTAGACGTCGGCGCGGGTGTTATAGACATTGAACTTGCCCGTGGGCGTGATCAGGCGCGGATCCTTGATCACATGTTTGAGTTCAAGCGTCTTGTCATCGACCACCACAATGGCCGATTCCAGATCCTTGGCATTCCAGACTGAGAACCAAATTTCATCCCCGTCCTTGTTGAACTCGCCTTGCACAACGCGCGGCTGGCCTTCGGCAATCCCGGCCCATTCAACAATCGGCAGAACGGTGAATTCCGGCTCTTCCTCTGCCAGATCGGCCACCTTAAAGACCGCAACAGACCCTGAAACCTCAGCATCGGGGTTCAGCGGCGCATCCACATAAAGATGCTCGGATGTCGGATGCGTTTTTACGAAAAGCGATCCGCCACCGAGGCCATAAAGCTGTTGCACCATCTTCCACGCCTGATCTGGGTGGCCCTCAGGGTCTGTCCCGATCAGTGCGACGGTATCGTCACCCAGATGCGAGGTTGCCCAGACCGGACCATAGGTTGGGTGGATGATGTTGGCACCACGCCCCGGATGCGGCGTTTGGCCGTCAGTCTCGATCACGGCAACCAGCGAACTTTCCTTGGTATCAACCACCACAACTTTGCCCCGGGCATTGGCCGCCGTCAGGAAATAGCGTTGGGTACTGTCCAGGCCGCCATCGTGCAGGAACCGTTCGGCGTTGATCTCGGTGATCTTAAGCGCTTCGATGTCGGAATAATCCACCATCATGATCTTGCCGGTTTCCTTGATGTTGACCAGGAATTCGGGCTTGTAGTGCGACCCCAAGATCGCAGCAACACGCGGCTCGGGGTGAAAGGACTGTTCGTCATAGGTCATGCCGCGGGTAGATTTGATCCGCAGCGGCTCCAATGTGTCGCCATCCATGATCACAAATTGCGGTGGCCAATAGGCACCGGCAATGGCGTATTTGTCCTCAAAACCTTCGAACTTCGATGTCTCAACCGAGCGTGCTTCGGCACCAACCTTGATTTCGGCAACGGTGTCGGGGCTTTCCATCCACAGGTCAATCATGTTGACCTTGGCGTCGCGGCCAATCACGAAGAGATACCGGCCAGAGGCGGAAATCCGGCTGATATGCACCGCGTATCCGGTCGAGAGGACTTTCTTGATCTCATAGGACGCCCCGTCGATCAGGGCGATCTCGCCCGAATCGCGCAGCGTCACCGAAAAGAGGTTGTCGATGTCCCAGTCGTTCATCTTCTCAGTAGGCCGGTCTGCCGGGGCGATATGCACTTTCCAGCTGTCGCGCATTTCCGACATGCCAAACTCGGGTGGAATGGCCGGATCCAGCAGCACATAACGTGCCATCATGTCAATTTCATCTTCGCTCAGATCGCCCGAGGTGCCCCAATTGGGCATGCCCGCAGGCGAGCCGTAGGTGATGAAGTCCTTGAGAAACTCAAACCCGTTTTCGCGGGTTACATCTGGTGTCAGCGCCTTGCCGGTCGCCCCTTTGCGCAGCACCCCGTGACAGCCGGCACAACGCTCAAAGTATATCGTGTTGGCCTTTTGATATTCGCTGGATGTCATCACTGGGTCGCCGGGTTTGCGGCCCGGGATTTCAACCTGAATTTGCCCCAGCGTTGTCATGCTGGGCTGATAGGCCGCCGAAGCGTCATCCCCGTGATCGGCGGGATTTTCCTGCGCCATCGCGCCTGAGACCGCCAGCCCAAGGGCAATGGCGGCGCTCGACAATAATGTGGCGCGCCATGTGGCATTTTTGGGTGTCATTTGGGATTCTCCAATTCCGCTGGTGAGGCCCGCCAAGGGTGACGCGATGACACCGGCCCTGCCTTGACTTAAGTCAACGCTTTGGACACGACATAGCGCGACAGTCGCCCCGCCGCCGGAACCCGCGCCACTGTGGTAGTCGCGCTGGATCGAAAAGCAGTTTCAGGTTGCCAGCGTGGTGGCAATCTTGGCGCTTTTGACGCTGATCCTGCTGGTGCAGGAATGGCTGGTGCGTCGGCCGCACCTTTGGCTGTGGCTGCGGATGGGGTGCCTTTCCACCACGCTGATCTGGCTCGGCTGGGTTCTCAACGGGCAGCTTTCGGTGGTGCAGGTGGTGGCCTTTGTGCAATCCCTGTTCAACGGATTTCACTGGGAAACATTCCTGATCGAGCCCATTATCTTCACCCTCTGGAGCGGTGTGGCACTTGGCATGCTCTTTTGGGGGCGCGGCGTGTTTTGCGGCTACCTCTGCCCGCTGGGGACCGCACTGGCCCTACCGGCCAAGCTCAAGATATTCGACTGGCTGCACCGTCGGCGCAATTGACCCGCTGGGCCGGATCAACCCCAACGAATGCGTGCTTTGTCTGCGCTGTCAGGTGGTGATGAACGATGCCAATACCTGCCCTGTTCTCAAACGCCGGGGGCGCCAATAAGGGCCAACCAGATATTGGCCACGTCACTCACCATGCCGTTTGCCGCTGTACGGCAGATGAAGGGCTCTAGAATTAACCATTGCACGGCCAGTTGTTGACTTTGGTCAAGGATCATCGTGCTTGCGCGCCCCAATGTGGCCCAATTCGCATTAACGCGCAAAGGAGATCGCAATGCGCGAAGTCATGACCAAGAGCATGGCCCGAAACATTTTTTATGGCGGGTCGCTGTTCTTTATCATCATCTTCCTAGGGCTGTCGTTACACTCGCACCGCTAATATCGTTACCACCTCGACCAACGCCGAAACGCTGACCGAAAGTGTCGTGCTGGGCAAACGGATCTGGGAGAAACATGCCTGCATCAATTGCCATACTATTATGGGTGAAGGCGCGTATTTCGCGCCCGAACTGGCCAATGTGACAACCCGCTGGGGCGTCGAGGACGACCCGGAAGGGGCCTATGAGGCATTGGATAACTGGATGAAATCCCAGCCAAGCGGCGTTGAAGGCCGTCGCCAGATGCCCCGTTTCAACCTGACCGAAGAAGAAACCCGCGGCTTGTCCGATTTCCTGCTTTGGGTTGATTCCATCGACGCACAGGGCTGGCCCCCGAACGATGCGGGCTGAGAAAGGACTATTCCAATGAAATACCAATCCCAAAAAATTGCGCTGGCCTACTTTGGCGTTGCCCTGGCGCTCTTTCTGATACAGATCCTCGGCGGGCTGCTGGCGGGGCTGATCTATGTCATGCCCAATACACTTTCCGAGCTGCTGCCCTTCAACATCAT
>DFBW01000014.1:10767-11434 GCA_002366775.1 Roseovarius sp. UBA3070
TCTCGAACAACCCAAATGGGTCAAGGCGGGCATCTTGATGGCAGCTTTGCTGTTTCTCTACAACGTCACAATGACAGTGCTAAAGGGGCGCAAGACCGCCATCACCAATATCCTTCTTTTGGGGCTTTGGGGGCTGGCGCTGCTCTTCCTGTTTGCCTTTTACAACCCGGATAACCTCAGCCTTGATAAGCAATACTGGTGGTACGTTGTGCACCTTTGGGTTGAAGGCGTGTGGGAGCTGATCATGGCCTCTATCCTGGCCTATCTGATGCTTAAACTCACCGGGGTTGACCGCGAAGTGGTTGAAAAGTGGCTCTATGTCATAGTTGCGACGGCGCTCTTTTCCGGCATCCTTGGCACCGGTCACCACTATTACTGGATCGGTTCGCCGGGATATTGGCAGTGAATCGGCTCGATCTTCTCAAGCCTCGAGATCGTCCCGTTCTTTGCGATGATGTCCTTTGCCTTTGTCATGGTCTGGAAAGGCCACCGTGATCACCCCAACAAGGCCGCTCTGCTGTGGTCGCTGGGCTGTGCCACGCTGGCGTTCTTTGGCGCGGGCGTCTGGGGCTTCATGCACACGTTGCACGGGGTTAACTTCTATTTTCACGGCACGCAGATCACCGCAGCCCACGGGCACTTGGCCTTTTATGGTGCCTATGTCTGC
>DFBW01000125.1:0-281 GCA_002366775.1 Roseovarius sp. UBA3070
AAACTCGCGGGCCGCGATCAGGGCAGCGATTGCTGCGGGATACGGCATTGAGCTGGATCTACAGCTGAGCCGTGATGGCCGCGCAATGGTGTTTCACGATTATGACATGACCCGTCTGACCGGCACCAACGGCCCCATACAACAACGCACAGCGGATGAGTTGAACACCATGACCCTGTTGGGCAGTGATGAAGGCATCCCGACGTTTTCAGAAGTGCTTGAACTGGTTGCCGGGCGGGCCCCTTTGTTGGTGGAGCTGAAAGATCAACACGGCCAGATGG
>DFBW01000125.1:439-13525 GCA_002366775.1 Roseovarius sp. UBA3070
CAGCCATAAAGTCGATGATTTGACATCACCGCGCGTGGCCGAGTTGAAAGAGGCAGGCGCGCATTTGTTTTGCTGGACGGTTCGCTCACGTGAGCAAGAAGTGCAAGCGCGCAAAGTGGCTGACAATATCACGTTTGAATCGTATCTTGCCCCTATCCCTGCTTGATTTTTCGCGGCCAAATCACAGGTGAATGGCAATAGCAGAAAGCGGGATGATGTCCGAGCGCCAGATCACGATCAGCACGCATGAGAGCCTTGCCGGCATCGCGCAGGGTGATTGGGATGCCTGTGCGTGCCCTGAGGCATTGGATGGTGGCCCAGCCGAGGATCCATTTACAACCTACCGGTTTTTAAAAGCGCTAGAAGACAGCGGGTCCGTTGGCGCGGGCACAGGTTGGCAGCCGCTATATCTGACCGCGGAACTGGACGGTCAGGTGATCGCTTGCGCCCCGCTTTATGGCAAAAACCATTCCCAGGGTGAATACATCTTTGACCACAATTGGGCCCAGGCGTTTGAGCGAGCAGGCGGGCAATATTATCCAAAACTCCAGATGGCTGTGCCCTTCACCCCGGTCACCGGGAGGCGCCTGCTTACCCGGCCCGGATATGAGCAGGACGGGCGCGCCGCCTTGCTGCAAGGCGCGCTCCAGCTGGCTGAGCGCAATCAACTGTCGTCGCTGCACATCACCTTTTGCACCTCAGAAGAACGTGACGCCGGCGAGCAAATGGGTTTGATGGGGCGCAGCACTCAACAATTCCATTGGCTGAACGCAGGCTATAACAGTTTTGACGCGTTTCTTGCGGCTCTCAGTTCGCGTAAACGCAAGACAATCCGCAAGGAACGGCGCGTGGCGCAGGCCTTTGGTGGTGAGATCGTTGCGCTGAGCGGCGATCAGATTGAACCGCACCACTGGGACGCGTTCTGGCAGTTTTACCAAGACACCGGCGCGCGCAAATGGGGGACGCCGTATTTGACACGGGCCTTCTTTGACATTGCCCATGAGATGCTGCGTGACGACATCCTGCTGGTCATGGCGATGCGTGACGGCAGGCCAGTGGCAGGGGCCATGAATGTGATTGGGCGTTCGGCGCTCTTTGGCCGGTATTGGGGCTGTGTCGAGGATCATCCGTGCCTGCATTTTGAACTGTGCTACTATCGCGCGATCGACTATGCGATTGCCCAAGGTTTGGCGCGGGTTGAGGCCGGCGCACAGGGTGAACATAAACTGGCGCGCGGCTACTTGCCCTTGCCCACCCATTCATTGCATTGGGTCAGGGATGCAGGGTTTGCCCGCACGATTGCAGACTATCTGGAGGCCGAACGAGATGCTGTGGATCAGGATATCGAAATTCTGACCAGCTATGGCCCCTTCAAATCATCCCCCACGGAGGACCACCAATGAGCGAACGCCTGAGCGACACAGCCCGAAAGACCACACTGGACCCGCTGTTGAAGACCGGATGGGTGTTGGAGGATACACGCGATGCGATCAGTAAAGAGTTTAAGTTCAAAGACTTCGCTGATTCGATGGGGTTCATGACCCGCTGCGCCATCTGGGCTGAAAAATGGGATCACCACCCCGAATGGTCCAACGTTTATAACAACGTTCGTGTGACTTTGATCACCCATGATGTGGATGGTCTAAGCGCTCAGGATGTGAAACTGGCCCGCAAAATGGATATTTTATCGCGGTAGGTTCCCCGCCATCAGCAGGGGCCGTTGACCCGGCTGTGCTTTCGTTTTGATGGCGGGGTTAGTGTGCAAATGCTACATCGCGGCCAATAGTGCTTCACCGCCAGAGACCTCACAAACCCCTGGATTTTCCTCGGCCTGAAAGACGGTCACTTTGCCATCCTCAACCACCATCGCATAGCGTTTGGAGCGCTCGATCAACCCGGCGGGCGCGGCAGAAAACTCCATGCCGATGGCCTTGGTAAAGCTGCTCTCGGCATCGCTCAGCATTGTGATGCCAGCTTTGGTGGCGCCGGTGTCCGCACCCCATGTTTTCATCACAAATGGGTCGTTGACCGAAATGCAGATGATCTCATCCACGCCCTTGGCATCAAAATCTGCCTTGGTGCGGATAAAGCTGGGCACATGCGCGGAATGACAGGTGGGCGTAAAGGCCCCCGGCACCGCAAAGATCACCACCTTGCGGCCTTGCAATATGTCGCCAAGTTGCACCTGTTCAGGGCCATCTGCACCCATTTGTCCCAAAGTTGCGTTGGGAAGTGTGTCGCCTACTGAAATACTCATGTTGGTCCTTTGTTGCACAATTGCATTTACCCGTGTCACAGATATAGGGTCGGGCGCAGGAATTGACCACAAAAAGGCGGAAAAATTGATGGGACATGTGGTGGTAATTGGCGCAGGGCAGGCCGGGTCGTCCCTGGTGGTCAAGTTGCGCAATGGCGGCTTTGATGGCGCGATCACACTGATCGGCGAAGAGGCCGTGCCGCCCTATCAACGCCCGCCCTTGTCCAAGAAGTATCTGCTGGGTGAAATGGAGTTGGAACGGCTCTTTTTGCGACCCGAGAGCTTTTACGCGGAGAACGACATTGATCTGCGCCTGTCCAAGACGGTCAGTGGAATTGACCGGGATGCAAAAACAGTGACCGTTGATGGGCAGACCCTGGCGTATGACCATCTGGTTCTGACCACCGGATCAACCCCCCGGCGCCTGCCTGATGCCATTGGTGGGGCGCTGAAAGGCGTGCATGTGGTGCGTGATTTGCGGGATGTGGATGCGATGGCCCCCGATGTGGTCGAGGGCGCGCGCTGTCTGATTATCGGGGGGGGCTATATCGGGCTAGAGGCCGCTGCCGTGGCGGCCAAAAAAGGCGTTAAGGTCACGCTTGTGGAAATGGCTGAGCGCATTTTGCAACGGGTGGCTTCTCCAGAAACATCAAACTATTTCCGTGGCTTACATGCATCACATGGCGTGGACATCCGCGAGGGCGTGGGGCTTGACACCCTGTTGGGTGAGGGCCGCGTCACCGGTGCCCGCCTGACCGATGGCACCGAGTTGGACACTGATTTTGTGATCGTTGGTGTGGGCATCACCCCCGCCACTGCATTGGCCGAGGCGGCTGGGCTTGATATCGACAACGGCATCAAAACCAACGCCCTGGGCCAGACCAGTGATCCTGCGATCTGGGCGGCGGGCGATTGTGCGTCCTTTCCCCTTGGCGCTGGGCGTGGGCGGCTGGAAAGTGTGCCCAACGCAATAGACATGGGTGAATGCGTGGCCGAAAATATTCTAGGAGCGAATAAAACATATGTGCCGCAGCCGTGGTTCTGGTCCGATCAGTATGACGTTAAACTGCAAATCGCGGGGCTGAACACCGGGTATGACCGGATCATCACACGGCAAGGCGATGCTGAGGGGCATGTGTCATTCTGGTATTATCGCGGTGATGATCTGCTGGCGGTGGATGCCATGAACGAACCACGCGCCTTTATGGTGGGCAAGCGGTTGATTGATATGGGTAAATCCCCATCTCCTGAGGTGGTTGAAAACCCCGAAACAGACCTGAAAAACTTGCTTAAAGCGTGAGGATCATTGGTGGCAGTTTCCGTGGGCGTCGGCTCAGCGAGGTGGGCAAGGGGGACGCTGCGGCACATCTGCGCCCCACAGCCGACCGGGTGCGCGAAAGCCTGTTCAATATTCTTGGCAGCCGTATTGATCTGCAAGACGCGCGTGTGCTGGACATGTTTGCCGGCACCGGTGCATTGGGGCTGGAGGCGCTGTCACGCGGGGCAGGGCAGGCTTGCTTTGTTGAATCAGGCCGTGCCTCTCTTAAACTTCTAAATAATAACATCGCGTTATGCGGCGTTGAGGGGCAGGCTCAGGTGCTGTCCCGTGATGCACGCCGGTTGGGTGACAATCCGCAAGCGCCCTATGATCTGATCTTTTTGGATCCGCCCTATGGCAAATCCATGGGCGAAGCGGCGCTGGCAACGGCGATGCAAGGCGGCTGGATTGCCCAAGACGCGCTGATCGTCTGGGAGGAGAACAAACCAGTGATCGCACCCCATGGCCTGAAACTGCTGGACGAACGGCGTTATGGCGACACGGTGATGCGGCTGTTTACCCGCGATTAACAGCGATCTGTCAGCCTGAGGGAGTAAGCGACCTTAGGAATGATCATGCTCCCTTATCTACAACCATCCTCCGCCACATCAGACATAAATGCTGCCACTTTGCGTGCCATTCGTCCCGGTGATCCGATTGCGCAGGGGCCGAAGGCCAGCGATGCTTCGTACAACTGGGGCGTTAATGAATTTGATGTAGTTGAGCAGCCAACCCTGTTTCAACGTCAGGCCATGAGATGAGCGTAAGATGCTCGTTACAAATTTGAACGACAATGTTTGTTATCAAGGGCCGGGGTGCCTCCGGCGGGGATATTTAGAGCAAGAAGAAGGGGGGGCGCATTCGAACGTGCCGATACCGGGGGGTGGTCAGCGACAAAGCTAACGCATCAGGGCTGGCAGTTCCCCGGTCAATCCCGCCGCCTCGCGGATGAAAGCGCGCCGCACGCCAGGCAGGGCGTTGATGGCTCCCATGCCCAGATCCCGACCAATGCGAAGGATCGGGTTATCGTTTGAAAACAATTTGTTGGTCAAATCTGTTGCCACAGCAAGTGTGGCGGTATCGAACCGTCGCCATTGTTGATAGCGCGTCAAAACGTCGGCAGCTGCGATGTCTTCGCCACGTTGTCGGGCCTCAGACAGCACCTGCGCCAACGCGCCTACGTCGCGCAGCCCGGCATTCAGCCCTTGCCCGGCCAATGGGTGCAGCCCATGCGCAGCGTCGCCAATCAGCGCCAGCCGATCGCCCACAAAACTATTGGCGATGGTCAGGCCCAATGGATAGCTAAACCGTTTGCCACGCAGCCGGATATCCCCCAGAAAATCGCCAAAGCGGGGGCGCAATACATCCATGAATTCGGTGTCACTCAGGGCAGAAAACTCGGCGGCGGTGGCATCTGTTTCCGACCACACGATCGAGCTGACATTGCCCGGCAGCGGCAAAATGGCCAAAGGCCCGCTGGGCATGAAAAACTGATGTGCGATGCCATTGTGAGGTAAATCATGTTCAAGGGCTGCAACCAGTGCCGTTTGTCCGTAGCCCCATCCGGTGCGCGTGATGCCGGCACGTTTTGCAGTGCCTGAGCTGCGCCCATCCGATCCGACAAGCAACCGACCCGACAACACCTTGCCCGAGGCAAGTGAAACAGAAACGCCATCAGGGCCAATGGCCTGATTTGTCACCGTTTCCCCTGAGATATGGGTGATGCCGGGGGTGGCCGCCAAGGCCGCAAGAAATGCGCGTCGCAAATAGCGATCTTCCAGCATGTGGCCCATTGGGCCTTCCTCAATCTCGGCGTGGTCAAAATGCATGAAGAAGGGCGATGGCCCTTCGCCCGCGCGCCCGTCGGACACCTTAATTTCCAACATCGGCTGCGCCTGATCCGCAACCTGATCCCAAATATCAATGGCCCGCAGCAGCCGAACCGACGCCAGCGCCAGCGCATAGGCACGCCCATCAAAAGCCGCGTTTTTCCGGACCTTTTCGGACAGCGCATCAATCACCGTCACGCGCAAGTCGGCCTGAGCCAACGCCAGGGCCAATGCCGGGCCATTCAGCCCGCCGCCTACAATTAGTATGTCGCTGTCGTGTGTCATTGCTCTCAATATGGCGTGCCGCGTGGGATTGTCCATGCGCTGTTGCGCCGCTACCCTCTGGTTTGACACATGAGTAGGTGAGGGAATGTAAATGCAAGATTGGTTGAGCATGACAGCGGCGGATTTGGGCCGCGGGATCGCAACAGGTGAGATTGATCCCAAGGCGCTGACCCAGACCTATCTGGATGCCATCACGGCGCATCCTGAGACTGATCGAATTTTTAGTGCAATCACAGCCGAGCGCGCCATGGCCGAAGCGACAGCCGCGGCAGAACGCGCCAAAGCGGGGCAGAGGTTAAGCCCTTTGGATGGTGTGCCGATCAGTTGGAAAGACCTGTTTGACAGCGCCGGCACAGCAACCGAGGCCGGATCAAACCTGTTAAAAGGCCGCGTACCCAGCCAAGATGCCACCGTGCTGCGGAATGCAACCATGGCCGGGTTGGTGTGCCTGGGCAAAACCCACATGAGCGAATTGGCATTTTCCGGGCTGGGCTTGAACCCCAGCACCGCGACGCCGCCGTGTGTGAATGACGTTGATGCGGTTCCGGGGGGGTCATCCTCGGGGGCGGCGGCCAGCGTGGCCTTTGGGTTGGCAGCCTGCGGGATCGGGTCGGATACGGGTGGTTCGGTGCGCATTCCATCCGCCTGGAACGATCTGGTGGGGTTGAAAACCACATCCGGCCGCGTGTCTTTGAACGGGGTTATCCCGTTGTGCGCGCGGTTTGATACGGTCGGCCCGTTGTCGCGCTCAGTCGAAGATTGCGCACTGATGCTGGCAGCTTTGGAAGGTGGCAAAGCTGCGGATCTGCGCGGAGCATCTTTGGACGGGGTGAGGCTGGCTGCATTGCAGAGTGTCGTGATGGATGACATGCGTGATGCACCAATGGCGGGGTATCGCAGCGCCGTGGACCGGTTGCAGGCCGCTGGAGCGGTGGTGGAAAAACTGGATGCGCCAGAAGTGGCCGAGGCAATGCCTTTGTCAGGTATTCTATTCACATCAGAGGCTTACGGAACCTGGGCCGATATGATCGAGGCCAATCCGGACAAGATGTTTGCGCCAATTCTAGAGCGGTTCCGCTCGGGCAAAGATTTTTTAGCGGCAGATTATATCGCCGCCTGGCAACTGCTGGATAAGCTGCGAGCGCAATGGAATAAGCGCGTTGCAGGCTATGATGCGGTGATCATGCCCACAGCGCCCATCCTGGCGCCCAATGCGGCACGATTGATGAGTGACGACGACTATTACCTGACCGAAAACCTGCTGGCGCTACGCAATACGCGCGTTGGCAATCTGATGGGGCTGAGTGCGGTATCCCTGCCCACAGGTCTGCCCGGTTGTGGGATCATGCTGTGTGGCAAACCCTTTGGCGAAGAGGCCCTGCTGAGGATCGCCAGTGCTGCAGAAAACGCGCTGAGCTGAGGCGCTACAACGGGGTACACCCCAAATTTCTTGGCGTAAGCCTTTGAAAATGAGCGTTTTAAAGGCGTTAAAGCCCGGTTTGATAAAAAGGCCACAATCATCGGATGAGAGGCGGTTTTTGTTGGACGAAACCAGCCGATTTGGATAGATTCAGGGAAACGGGGCGATAAACGACCCCGAAACTGAGGCAGTATTGATGTTCCCCGAGCGGTTTTCGAACCTACCGGCCTATGCGTTTCCGCGTTTGCGGAGCCTGTTGGACGCTCACGCGCCCGGCGGCGACGTCATGCATATGACCATTGGCGAGCCCAAACATGCCTTTCCCGAGTGGGTTCCTGGTGTGATTGCCGATCATGCATCAGAATTTGGCAACTATCCCGTGAATGAAGGTACGCCAGGGCTGCTAGGTGCTGTCTGCGATTGGGTGAAGCGGCGGTATGGCGTGACGCTCGATCCGGCGACACAGGCGATGGCCGTGAATGGCACGCGCGAAGGGTTGTACAATGCGATGATGGCGCTTTGCCCTGAAACGCCGGGATGCAAAGTGCTGATGCCCAACCCGTTTTACCAGGTTTACATGGTGGCGGCACTTAGTGTCGGGGCGCAACCTGTGTTTGTTCCCGCCACACGCGAGACAGGGTATTTGCCGGATTTCTCGGATTTGTCCGAGGATATTCTGAATGCAACGCAAGTGGCTTATTTGTGCTCGCCCAGCAATCCACAAGGCGCTGTGGCCAGCCGCGAGTATTGGCAAAACCTGATCGGGCTGGCGGAAAAATACGATTTCAAAGTGTTTGCCGACGAATGCTATTCCGAAATTTACCGTGATGATGCCCCCGTGGGCGCATTGCAGGTGGCCCACGAAATGGGCGCTGATCCGGAACGGGTTATGGTGTTCCACAGCCTGTCAAAACGGTCAAACCTGCCTGGGTTGCGCAGTGGATTTGTGGCCGGTGGACCAGAGAGCATCAAGCGCATGCGCCAGCTTCGCGCCTATGCCGGGGCACCTTTGCCACTGCCTTTGCAACACGCAGCCGAGTCCGTCTGGAACGACGAGGCGCATGTGGTCGAAAACCGCCGCCTGTACGTTGAGAAATATAATGCCGCAGATCAAATCATGGGCAACCTGCCGGGCTACACCAGCCCTAGGGCCGGGTTTTTCCTGTGGTTGCCGGTGGAAGATGGCGAAGCCGCCGCATTGAAGCTGTGGCAAGAAACAGGTGTACGGGTGTTGCCCGGCGCCTATCTGAGCAGTGATGTCGGTGGTCAAAACCCCGGCAAGAAATACATCCGGGCCGCTCTGGTGGCCCCAACAAAAGAGATGGAGCGCGGGCTGACCCGTTTGCGCGACTGTCTGTACGCTTAAAGAGGACGAGGGACGATATGGCTTATCAAACACGCGGCCGTGATCCGCTACTGGACAGCAACATGGCTGAGGCCATTGAAAAGCGAGGCAAAGAATTGCTGGGGCTTGCGCTGATCGTGGTGGCGGCGATGGCGATGGCGATGATTGCCTCTTATCACCCAAGCGATCCCAGCTGGATGTCTGCCACAGATGCTCCGGTGCACAATTGGATGGGGGCCACGGGCGCTGCTCTGGCCGCGCCTCTCTTTATGATTGTCGGCTGGGGCGCCTGGGGTCTGGCGATATTGCTGGGTGTTTGGGGCGTGCGATTTGCCTTGCATAAGGGCGAAGACCGCGCCGTTGGCTCTTTGATTTTTGCCCCCATTTGGGTGGCTGTTTTGTCGCTTTATGCCTCGTCGCTTCCTCCGGGGCCGCAATGGTCTGCGATTCACAGCTTCAGCTTTGGTGGCATGTTTGGCGACACGGTATTTGGCATGGTATTGGGCGTTCTGCCGATCAGCGCCACTCTGGGGTTGAAACTGGTTTCTGTTGTTCTGGCTGTTCTCATGCTGGTGCTGGGTGCCTTTGTTCTGGGATTCACCCGTGTTGAACTGGCGCGTATGGCGCGGTTCCTCATTGTGGGGGTGATTATGACCTATGCCACACTGATGAACGTGCTTGGACGTGGTGCATCGGGCGCTGCTTTGGCCGCGCAATCGCTGAAAGCGCGCAATGAGGAACGCCGCGCGCTGCGTGCTGAAGAGGCCGAAATGCGCACCGCTGAACATGCAGCCGAGGCGGCCGTTGTCCCCCCGCAGCCCCGCGTGATGCGCTATGCAGAGCCGCCGGTACACACGGATGGTGCACCAACAGAAGACGTGATCGAAACGCCGGAATCAGAGAAAACAGGCGGATTGTTGTCACTGATGCCGTCGCTGATCCGCAAGGCCGATCCGATGCCCGAACCCGAGTTGCCAGTCGTGGAGTCGTTGGATGCCGAAGCGCCCGGCGAAGAGCGCATTAAAGAACGCATCGCCAATGTCATCAAAACCCGCGTGCGCCAGAACCCCAAGGTGCAGATCGAATCTGTCGCGCCATTGACCCGAGGGCGTGGGCGCGGGCCTGACCCGCTGTTGTTGAACACAGCGCCCGGCGAACTGCCTGCCGAGCCGCCGATGACCTCAATACATATGGGCCTTCCCCCCGAGCCGCCCCTGACGGCAGCCCCAATCAAGGATGATCCGCTGGAAGAACTGCTGGCTGATCCTGCGCCCCAGGTGCCCCAACCCGAAGCTATGCGCATTCCCGTGGTTGAGCCGCGCAAAGTGGTGCAGCACCCGCCCAAGAAAGCGCCGCAACCATCACAACAGGCCAAAGCCGAGGCGCAACCCGCCCTGCAATTTGATGAGCGCTCGCAAATCGAATATGAGCTGCCACCGCTGAACTTGTTGTCCAATCCGGTGAATGTTCAGCGCCATCACCTGAGTGATGAAGCCTTGGAAGAAAACGCCCGGATGCTGGAAAACGTTCTGGATGATTATGGTGTCCGGGGCGAGATCGTCAGCGTACGCCCCGGCCCTGTTGTCACCATGTACGAGCTTGAGCCCGCTCCGGGCTTGAAAGCCAGCCGTGTCATTGGCCTGGCCGATGATATCGCGCGCTCCATGTCTGCACTTTCGGCACGGGTGTCTACGGTGCCTGGCCGCTCGGTGATTGGGATTGAACTGCCCAATGAAAACCGCGAGATGGTCGCCCTGCGTGAATTGCTGAGCACGCGTGATTTTGGGGACAGCAACATGAAACTGCCCCTTGCACTGGGCAAGGATATCGGTGGTGATCCGATTGTCTCTTCCCTGGCCAAGATGCCGCATTTGTTGATTGCGGGGACCACCGGATCAGGTAAATCCGTGGCGATCAACACGATGATCCTGAGCCTGCTTTACAAGCTGACACCTGCTGATTGCCGGTTGATCATGATTGACCCCAAGATGCTGGAACTCAGCGTTTATGATGGTATCCCACACCTGCTTAGCCCGGTTGTGACCGACCCCAAAAAGGCGGTTGTCGCCCTGAAATGGGTCGTGGGCGAGATGGAAGAACGCTATCGTAAAATGTCCAAAATGGGCGTGCGCAACATTGACGGCTATAATGGTCGCGTGGCCGAGGCCCTGTCCAAGAACGAAATGTTCAGCCGCACAGTACAGACCGGATTTGATGATGACACCGGCGAGCCGGTGTTTGAAACCGAAGAAATCCAACCCGAAAAGATGCCCTATATCGTTGTGATCGTCGATGAGATGGCCGATCTGATGATGGTGGCGGGCAAAGAAATCGAGGCCTGCATTCAGCGCCTTGCGCAGATGGCGCGGGCGTCGGGTATTCATCTGATCATGGCCACACAGCGCCCATCGGTGGATGTGATTACCGGCACGATCAAGGCCAACTTCCCCACGCGGATTTCGTTTCAGGTGACGTCGAAAATCGACAGCCGCACGATCCTGGGTGAAATGGGCGCCGAGCAATTGCTGGGCATGGGTGATATGCTTTATATGGCCGGTGGCGGGAAAATCACCCGCTGTCATGGGCCGTTTGTGAGCGATGAAGAAGTTGAAGAAGTCGTGAACAACCTCAAGGCCTATGGCCCGCCGGTCTATTTGAGCGGCGTGGTGGAGGGCCCCCAGGATGACAAGGCAGGCGGCATCGACGCGGTTCTTGGGCTGAACACAGGTGGCAACACCGAAGGTGAGGATGCGCTTTATGATACGGCCGTGCAAATCGCCATTACGGATCGCAAATGCTCTACGTCTTATATCCAGCGCAAACTGGCGATCGGGTATAACAAAGCCGCACGCCTGGTTGAGCAGATGGAGGATGAAGGCATTGTTTCATCGGCCAATCACGTTGGCAAACGCGAGATTTTGGTGCCCGAACAGAATTGATAGCGCCTGGCAGCGGCGTGTTATCGCTTAACGGGGAGAAGTCGGGCAGGTTTCCCGCACAATAGGGGGGTGAAATCCCCCGGCTTCGAACTTAGGTTAAGCATATGACTCGGATACATACATTCATCGCCACCACGATCACGGCAGTCGCGCTGGCGGCTCCGGCCTCGGCCGAGAAGCTTTCTCTGAATGCCATTTCAAACTATTTGAACGGGATGAAGACCGCCACGGGCGAATTCACCCAGATCAATGATGATGGTACAATTAGCACTGGGCAGATTTTCATCAAACGCCCCGGACGGGTGCGGTTTGAATATAATCCGCCAAACAAGACACTGGTGGTGGCTGATGGTGATACGGTAGGGATCATCGACCCCAAGTCGAACACCGGGCCTGAGGCCTATCCGCTGCACCGTACGCCGCTAAAGATCATTCTGGCGCGGAATGTAAATCTGGCGCGCGAGAAGATGGTGACCGGGCATTCCTCGGACGGGGCCACCACCACCATCCGTGCACAAGACCCCGAGCATCCTGAATACGGCAATATCGACCTGGTGTTCACCGCCAATCCGGTTGAGCTGCGTCAATGGGTGATCAACGATGATTCCGGCAATCATACAACTGTGATCCTGGGCGATTTGTCAAAGGGTATGCGTATCGCGGACATCAAATTTGAGATCCCCGGAAAAGGCGCCGGATCGGCACGGGATTGATGGAAGGTGGGTTGAAAACCCACCCTACACCCTAACGTCGGCAGCGCCGCAGCTGACCTTCATACATTTGTGAGCGCGCCTGCACTTTGCCAGCAACATTCACCAGCCATGGCTTGCGCTTATAGGAGCCGCGCGAATAGCCCGTGCGCCCTTCGTGATAGGCCAGGTATTGATTGCGTGCATCGCCCATTGAGATGCCCAACCGATCCTTTGTGCCATCCATGTACCACCCCATGAAATCAGTTGCATCGCGGATGTTGTTGCGCCGGGCGGTACGGCGACCTGTGTCTTTCTGGTATTCTTTCCAGGTGCCATCCAGTGCCTGGCTATAGCCAAAGGCCGAAGATTGCCGCCCCATGGGGATCACCCCAAGCGTATAGCGAAAGGGCGTGCGGGCATCGCCGTCAAACTTGCTTTCCTGGTGGATTGTGGCCATCTGCACATGCATGGGCACCCCCCAGCGGCGCTCGGTTGTTTTGAACGCACGTCGGTATTCGGGATTGGTGCGCAGGATTGCGCAGGCGTCATCCAACATGCTGGGTGCGGGGCCGTTGCTGCCCCGCCCACCGCAGGATGCCACCAGCAGCAGTACCAATATTGCGCGAAGAGTTCTGCTCATCTGCCTCTCGCTTTCTTTTTCAGCAGTTTACCGCAAAGACCGCTGGCAGGGAACGGAAAACTCAGTTGCTGGGCCAAGGATTAACAAATTGTGAAGGAATTAACTCAATACTTGGTGCTCAGGGGCTGTCATGGCATTTTCCACAGTCTGTTTCCGTGAAAATCGCCTCTGAGAAATGGACAAACCCTGCTCGAAAAGTTTAATGTTCGGTTCGGGGGGCTGATTCAATGATGTTAAAAACGCGCGCCAAGTACCATTTGGGCCAGGTGGTCCGTCACAAGAAACACCCCTTTCGGGGTGTGGTTTTTGACGTGGATCCTGAGTTTTCAAATACTGAGGAATGGTATGATGCCATTCCCGA
>DFBW01000125.1:13654-15171 GCA_002366775.1 Roseovarius sp. UBA3070
GCGCACCGCCCGTTTCATCAATACCCCAAAGCACATCCATCTTTGCGCGGATCACTTGCGCCTTCCAGAACGCCATCGGCGCGGATGATGATGGATTGCGCGCCGCCTATGGCCTCGCTTGCTGTGACAACATCATGCCCCAGGGTTTGCAACTCGGCGCGTACGGCATCGCAATAGCCACGCTCAACTTTCAATTGACCCATATCTGAAAAACAACGCGGTGCATCCACGGCGGTTTGCAGGTCCATATCGTAATCAAGCAGGTTCGTGACAAACCGCGCATGACCGCAAGGTTGATAGGCCCCGCCCATTACGCCAAAACTGTTCACAACTTGGCCGTTCTGGGCCAGCATCGCAGGGATGATGGTGTGCATCGGGCGTTTGCCACCGGCCAGTTCGTTTGGATGACCGGGCGTCAGGCAAAACCCAGCGCCACGGTTCTGCAACAAAATACCAAACTTTTCCGACGCAATGCCCGATCCGAACCCATGGAAGATGGAATAGATCAGCGAAACCGCCATCCGATCCTTATCCACCACAGTGATATAAATCGTGTCGCGGTGGGTTTGCTCGGACAAAGGAGCGGCGGCGGGCATGGCAGATTGCAGATCAATCAGCGCGGCGAGACGGGCCGCGGTTTCGGGCGCCAGCATGTGATCAAGTCGTGTTGTGTGGTCGGGATCGGCCAAAAACCGATTGCGGGCATCATACGCCAGCTTGGTGGCTTCGGCTTCGATATGTGCGCGCTTGGCCCCCAGTGGATCCATGGATGCCAAATCAAAATGGCTGAGAATATTCAGCATCAATATGGCGGTCGCCCCCTGGCCATTCGGGGGGTGTTCCACCAGATCCATGTCTGAATAGGGGCCGGAAATGGCCTGGGTTTCATCGCCGCGATGGGTGGCGAAATCCTGCGCTGTGTGAACACCCCCCAAGGGCGTGAGCGCGTTCAAGATGTCTTCCGCCACTTCACCTTTGTAAAAGGCGTCTGAGCCGTCACGGGCGATACGGCGCAGCACATCGGCCTGACCGGGTGCGGTAAAAATTGTTCCTGTTGAGGGGGTTATGCCACCTGGTAAATAGTGTGTGCGCCCATGGCCTTGCAACACGCCGGGCCCATTTCGCCAGTCGGCTGCCACGCGCGGGGCCACGGGGATGCCCTCTTGGGCGTAGCGGATACTGGGGGCAAGCAAAGCGTCCAATCCCAAGACGCCGTGCTGATTGGACAGGGTGCAAAATGCCTCGACGGCGCCGGGAATAGTAACAGCTTCAGGCGCATAGGTGGGCACGACGTCCAATCCTCGCTCACGCAGCGCAGCAGCCGACGCCGCGGCCGGTGCGCGGCCTGATCCGTTGTAGGCCCGAATATTGCCACCGCCCTTTTCGGTATGAAGAACAAAGCAATCCCCACCGAGCCCGGTCATCTGTGGCTCACACAACCCCAGCAGAACCGCGCCGGCGATTGCTGCATCCATAGCGTTTCCGCCGCGTGTCAGGATGTCGATGGCCACCTGAGC
>DFBW01000125.1:15223-15954 GCA_002366775.1 Roseovarius sp. UBA3070
GCCAGATTGCCAATGAGGTGTGAGGAAACGATAAGCCTCGACGCCGCGCACTGGGTGGGGGCTATTACAGCGCGGCGCCGAGGGAAGCTATTTGCAGCTACAGGGTTATTTTGGCCGTCGTTTCAGGCTGTTTTCAGCTGATATCGGGGCCTTTGTTGGGCATGTTGATCCAAGTTGGAAGCAATCAGACCTTACTGGCGTTATTGGTAGCAATTTCGAAACAAATAAGGTTCTGATCACCTTGTCGCTCATACGAAAGCTGACGGGTCAGGTGATGTATCAGGAACCAACCGAATCCCCCTTCGGGCAATTCTGCCAGAGGGCCATTTGCATCTGGCAGCTGGTTGTCGGGCAGGCGCAGGCCGGGCATGGGCTGCCCTTCATCGCGTATGGTGAAGGACAGCTGTGCAGTTTGTTGAGTGACTGAGACATCAACCAGGCCTTTGCCCGCTCCGGAATAGGCATGTTCCACGATATTGTTCAACGCTTCGGCCATCACAATCTCGACCGAACCGCAGATATCCTAGTCCATCCCTAAACAGGTCAGCCATCCGCGCAGCTCGGCCAGCAGAATGCGCACGGCTGCATCGGATGCGGAAAATTGTCTTGAAAACAAAGGGTCAGGCCGAAGAGGGGAGGTCAAACCGATGCTCCTGCTGTTGGTACCCAAGTGGACGTTGGGTGCCGTGTATCTACCCCGCTCGGCGGGTCGAGGTGGCTTGCTCCATGTC
>DFBW01000147.1 GCA_002366775.1 Roseovarius sp. UBA3070
TGGGACGGTAAGAAGGCAGACTTAGCGATGTCTTAAGATGTGCTGCTCATCTCATTAAAAAGCGCGACACCTGAGCGCCGCGCTTTCGTATACATTGGATATATTTGGGGAAATGCCTGTGCCTTAGTCGGCTTCAGTCATGACCTGTTCTTTGGCGACAATGATCAGTTCTGCCATTTTGGTGCGGATCGTGGCCGCATCGGCAAGATCACCCAGATCACCCGCCACTTTGCGTACCACGTCCTCGGTGCCGGCCTCTTCAAAATCAGAGTGGATCACCTCTTTGGCGTATTCGGCGGCGTCTGCGGCTGATTTGCCCATCAGCTCGGCGGCCCAAAGCCCCAACATTTTGTTGCAGCGGGCCTGCGCCTTGAACTGCATTTCTTCGTCATGGGCGTATTTGTTTTCAAAGGCGCTTTCGCGGTCGTCAAAGGTGCTCATTGGGCCATCCTTCTGGTCTGCGTTACATTTCCCCTCTGATATGCAACTTCAGACCTTTGCGCGCAAGGGTGATACGCCATCTTGCGGCAATCCGGCCCATAGACTATGAGAGCGGCAACGATGCGGGGATTGTCCCTGACACAGGATCGGAGTGCACCCTTGGCGCGACGCAAGAAGATTTACGAAGGCAAAGCGAAAACCCTGTATGAGGGCCCGGAACCGGGCACGATTGTGCAGTATTTCAAGGATGATGCCACTGCATTCAACGCTGAAAAGAAGGCCGTGATTGAGGGCAAAGGTGTGTTGAACAACATTCTGTCCGAATATTTCATGATCGGGCTAAATACGATCGGCGTGCCAACACATTTCATTAAGCGGCTGAACATGCGTGAACAGCTGGTGCGCCAGGTTGAAATTGTGCCCCTGGAAGTGATCGTGCGCAACTTTGCTGCCGGTTCCATCGCCAAGCGTCTGGGCATTGACGAGGGCACACAATTGCCGCGCCCCATCGTGGAATACTGCCTGAAAGACGATGCTTTGGGTGATCCTTTGGTCTCCGAAGAACATATCGCTGCCTTTGGTTGGGCCAGTCAGCAGGATATGGATGATATCCTCAGCCTTGCTTTGCGGGTGAATGATTTTCTGTCCGGCATCATGTACGGCGTTGGCATCCGTCTGGTTGATTTCAAGATTGAGATTGGCCGGGTGTACGATGGCGATTTCATGCGCCTGATCGTGGCCGATGAGATCAGCCCCGACAGTTGCCGCCTGTGGGACATCGAGACCGGTGAAAAACTTGACAAAGACGTGTTCCGCCGTGATCTGGGCAGCCTGACAGACGCCTATACCGAGGTCGCCACCCGTCTGGGTGTGATGCCAAAGAATGCCACGCCGATGACACGGCCAACGCTGATTAATTAAGCAGGAGTGAGCGCCATGAAGGCCCGCGTACACATTATGTTGAAAAACGGAGTTCTGGACCCGCAGGGCGAGGCGGTGCGCCACGCATTGGACCAATTGGGTTTTGGCGGTGTTGAGGGGGTGCGTCAGGGCAAGGTGATTGATCTGGAGCTGAGCGAAACCGATGCAGCCAAAGTCCAGGACGAAGTGACCAAAATGTGCGAAAAGCTGCTCGCCAACACTGTGATCGAGAGCTATTCGGTGGAGCTGAGGTGATGCACGCCGCTGTCATCGTTTTTCCCGGATCAAACTGCGACCGTGATCTGCAAGTGGCGCTGGAACGGGCAGGGGCCAAAGTGTCAATGGTCTGGCACAAGGACACTGAACTGCCCACAGGAGTCGACTTTGTCGGCATCCCCGGTGGGTTCTCCTTTGGCGATTATCTGCGCTGCGGCGCGATTGCGGCGAACTCACCTATCTGTCGCTCGGTTGTCGCACATGCAGATCGTGGCGGCTATGTTCTGGGGATTTGCAACGGCTTTCAGGTGCTCACTGAAACTGGCCTGCTGCCTGGCGTTTTGCTGCGCAATGCGGGGCTGAAATATATTTGCAAGGCGATTGGCCTGAAGGTTGAAACCTCCAACAGTGTTTTCACTGCGCGCTATAATGCGGGGGGCGAAATTACTGTGCCGATTGCTCATCACGATGGCAATTACCATGTGGACGCTGACACCCTGGCTGCGCTCAAGGCCGAGGATCGGGTGGCGTTCACCTATGTGGACAACCCCAACGGCTCGATGGATGATATTGCCGGCGTGCTGTCGCAAAATCGCCGCGTGCTGGGGCTGATGCCACATCCCGAACGCATGGCAGAGCCAGCCCATGGCGGTACAGATGGCGCTGCAATGTTTGACAGCCTTGTGCAAAACCTGGTGCATGCGTGAGCGCTTGAGGCTGGCCGCTCAGCGGCTTAACCTGCCCTTATGACGAAACTGCCGATACCCACCCCCGTTAAACGGATGCGCACCACTGGTTGGCGCGCGCGGATGGCGCTGGTGTTGCTGGTTCTGCTGGCGGTTTCGGTGGTGTTTATCACCAACCGGCTGCTGACGGATCGGTTTACTGAAAACACGCGCAACCGGGCCGAATTGCGGCTGGTGCTATACGGCGGCAATCTGCTGTCAGAATTGCGCCAAAACGCCATTGTGCCGCAGCTTCTTGCGCGTGACCCTGCGCTGATTTCGGCCTTGAATTCAGGCGATTATGCGCAATCCACCGCTCGGTTGATTTCCTTTCTGGATGAAATCGGCGCCAAAACACTGACACTGCTGGACAGTGATGGACGCGCCGTGGCCTCAACCGAGCGCACATTGCTGGGACAAAACCACCGGCAGTCGGCGTATTTCATCGACGCCGTCCGGTCGGCTGATACTATTTTCAAGGTGTTACCTGACGAAACAACCAATTTTCGGTTCTTTTACTCACGCCGCATCGAAAGCCAGAATCAACTGGCGGGCGTCATTGTGGTTGAGATCGACCTGAAGAAATATGAACGCGCCTGGGCGGGGATTTCTGATGCGGTTCTGGTGACCGACAGTGAAGGCCAGATCATCCTGTCAACAGAACCACGTTGGCGGGGCCTTAATGAAAATGATGCCCTGACCCGACAGCCCGTTGCCGGGGCGATACAGCGCGCGATTCAGGCCACATCTGATTGGACCATGGTGCCCGCTGATGCCTATTTGGAGGGCGAGGCCGTGATGCGTGTCGAAGGACGCGTGGCGTTTCGGGGCTGGCGTATCGCCAGTTTCACCACCTACACAAGTGTGCGCGAAAAGGTGAACGGGGTGCTGGCGCTTGAAATCATGGTGTTTGCGATTCTGCTGGCTGTGGCGTTCTATTATCTCAGCCGCAAAACCGCGTTTCGCATGGCCGCGTTCCAACGCGAGTCGGCAGAGCTTCGCGCATTGAATGCACGCCTCCAGCGGGAAATCGCCGAGCGTCGGCGGGTGCAAGAGAACCTCGCCGTGGCAGAACAAACCCTTGCGCAATCATCAAAACTGGCAGCCCTGGGCGAGATGTCGGCCGCTGTCAGCCATGAGTTGAACCAGCCCCTGGCCGCGATGAAAACCTATCTGGCCGGTGCGCGGCTTTTGCTAAAGCGCAACCGCCCCGAAGAGGCCGTGGGATCATTCCAGCGCATTGATGATCTGATCGAGCGGATGGGGGCCATTACCAAACAGCTGAAATCCTATGCGCGCCAGTCCGGGAACGAGTTTCAGCCTGTAAACATGGGCGAAGCGCTCTCCTCGGCGCTGGCAATGATGGAGCCACAGCTGCGCGAACGTAAGGTCGATATCAGCCGTGGTATCCCCAGTCAGCCGGTGATGGTGATGGGCGATCGGGTGCGTGTGGAACAGGTGATGATCAACCTGTTGCGCAATGCATTGGATGCCACTCGCAACGTGCCGGATGCGGCCATCGAAATTCTGTTGGCCGCAGGTGAAACCGCCGTGTTGTCGGTGCGTGACAACGGGCAGGGGATCGAGGACCTCGATGCCCTGTTCGAGCCGTTTTACACCACCAAGCAACCCGGTGATGGGGTTGGGCTGGGGCTTGCGATTTCCTCAGGGATAGTCAACGACTTGGGAGGACGCCTGACCGCAAGAAATGCGGCTGGCGGGGGGGCTGTATTTGAAATGCAGCTGCCCATATTACCCGTAGAAAGCCGAGCAGCAGAATAGGGATCACACTATGCCAAGCGCCATGAAAATTGCCATCGTTGATGACGAAAAGGACATGCGCCAGTCAATCAGCCAATGGTTGGCCCTGTCGGGATATGACACCGAAGCCTTTCCCAGTGCCGAAGAAGCGCTGAAAGTGCTGGGGCCTGAGTATCCGGGCATTGTGGTCACCGACATCAAAATGCCCGGCATGGACGGCATGCAATTCCTGAAAAAGCTGATGGGCAGTGACAGCAGCCTTCCGGTGATCATGATCACGGGCCATGGCGATGTTCCTATGGCGGTCGAGGCAATGCGCGTTGGCGCCTATGATTTTCTGGAAAAGCCCTTCAACCCGGACCGGATGAACGATCTGGCGAAAAAGGCCACTTTGGCGCGGCGTATGACGCTGGATAGCCGCGCATTGCGGCGCGAGCTGTCTGAGGGCGGCCAGCTGATGAAAAAGCTCATCGGGTCCAGCCCGGCGATGGAGCGCTTGAAAGAAGATATTCTGGATCTCGGTCAGGCCGATGGTCATGTGTTGATCGAAGGCGAAACCGGCACCGGCAAAACCCTGGTGGCCCACGCCCTGCATGCGGTCGGATCGCGCGCGGGCAAGAAATTTGTGCTGGTTTCCTGTGCGGGGTTTGACGAAGACGCTCTGATCAAGCGCCTGTTTGGCCCAATGAACCCCGAAGACAGCCAATTGCCCGCCGTAGAAGAGGCCCGCGGCGGTACTTTAGTGTTGGAAGACATCGAGGCCCTGTCCGAGACCGCACAAGGGCGCTTGCTGAACCATATCAATGATGATGGCACCCCACCCGAAACCCGTATCGTGGCGATTTGCAACATGCAGGAGCAGGATCGCACCTGCGAAGACGCGCTGCGCTCGGATCTGTTTTACCGTTTGGCCAGCCTGCGCATCACCGTGCCGCCCTTGCGCCAGCGCGGTGAGGATATCCTGACGCTCTTCACGCGCTTCGGAGAGGAGTTCTCAGACGATTATGGCTGCGAGCCGCCACAGGTGATGGCTCAGGAAGCGGCGCAATTGTTGCAGGCCCCGTGGCCCGGCAATGTGCGCCAGCTGTATAACGTGGCCGAACGCGCCGTGTTGCAGGAAAGACGTGGCAGCGGCACTATTGCATCGCTTTTGATGTCTGATCATCAGGATATGCAGCCGGTGATGACCACCGAAGGCAAACCCCTGAAGGAATACGTCGAAGCCTTTGAACGTATGTTGATCGACAACACCATGCGCCGCCACAAAGGTTCTATCGCGGCGGTGATGGAAGAATTGTGCCTGCCTCGCCGGACGTTGAACGAAAAAATGGCCAAATACGGCCTGCAACGCTCGGATTATCTTGGATAGATACTGGGTAGGGGGGCTGACTGGCAGCGCTATCGGCAAGCAGGGTTTTGCGCCTCAGGCAAGAGCACGGATGGGCAACATAAGGTCGCCCGCGCCCTTGGTAGGCAACGAATGCCAAATACCCATGCCAAAGCCACGGCGCATTAACCCGATTTGCCATTGTCATTTGCCTGCATCCGCCATTAAGGTGAGCGAAGGGCCTTGGCTATACGCCAAATGTGCGCCCTGAGAGTTTCGCTGTTTTAGACAAACGGACCACGTCCCCACATCTGAACAGGCCGATTGGGTCCTCAAAAGGGGCCACATACATACCTGAGCCCACGCGTGAGAGCATGAATGGGCGCAGGTTTCGCATTGGCACCGCGCTGCGGTGCTGGAGAATAAGAACCGCGATGCAATGCGCGACGCAGACATATCAGAGAACAAGGACCGCCGCGAGCGGGTCTCTGAACGCGTGCGCCATCGCCATTAATGAACACCCTCCACAATTCGCTGCGCCACCGGGTCCGCCCGGCCGGGCAGTGCGATTGTTGGGTGCAGACGGAAAACATGGCCAAGAAAATGCTTATCGATGCCACCCACGCCGAGGAAACTCGCGTTGTGGTGGTGGACGGAAACAAAGTTGAGGAATTTGACTTTGAATCCGAAAACAAACGGCAACTCGCCGGAAATATTTACCTCGCAAAGGTAACACGGGTCGAACCGTCGCTTCAGGCGGCGTTTGTTGACTATGGTGGCAATCGCCACGGCTTCCTTGCGTTCTCGGAAATCCACCCGGATTACTATCAGATACCGCTCGCTGACCGCGAAGCGCTGATGGAAGAAGAGCGCGCCTACGCCGAGGACCAAAAACGCCGCGACGAGGAAGAGGAAAACAAGCCCAAACGCGGGCGCCGGTCCCGTTCGCGCGGCAAATCCAGAGCCGAAAAAACCAAGTCAGATGATGCTGTCACCTCAACCGAGCCGTCCGAGGATCAGGTCACTGGTATGGAAACCATCGACCTGGATGGTGACGCCGAAGATGGGGCCCCAAAAGGTGATCGCGAAGGGCTGTCCCCGATGGAGACCGTTGCGGAAACTCCGGTGGAAGAGCCCGCTGACGAAGTCGTTTCTGGGGATGCTCCTGACGCCAAG
>DFBW01000196.1 GCA_002366775.1 Roseovarius sp. UBA3070
TTTGCGCGCATGCACACCGAGGATTTTCTCGCGGCCTTTGATGTCTGGGTTCGGCACGGTGACCTGACGGTCAAACCGGCCCGGACGCAGCAATGCAGGGTCCAGCACATCCTTGCGGTTGGTGGCGGCGATGATGATCACGCCTTCGTTGGCTTCAAAGCCGTCCATTTCCACCAGCAATTGGTTGAGCGTCTGTTCACGTTCGTCATTGCCGCCGCCATATCCGGCACCACGGTGGCGACCGACAGCGTCAATTTCATCAATGAACACGATACAGGGCGCGTTTTTCTTGGCCTGTTCAAACATGTCACGCACACGCGATGCACCAACACCCACAAACATTTCAACAAAATCCGAGCCGGAGATGGTGAAGAACGGCACCCCGGCCTCACCCGCGATGGCGCGTGCCAGCAGGGTTTTACCCGTGCCCGGAGGGCCAACCAGCAAAGCGCCTTTGGGGATTTTACCGCCAAGACGCGAGAATTTCTGAGGGTTGCGCAGGAACTCAACGATTTCTTCCAGCTCTTCCTTGGCCTCGTCAATGCCCGCCACGTCGTCAAACGTCACACGGCCATGTTTTTCGGTCAGCATCTTGGCCTTGGATTTACCAAAGCCCATCGCGCCGCCTTTGCCGCCGCCTTGCATGCGGTTCATGAAATAGATCCACACACCTATCAGCAACAGGAAGGGCAGCAGGGAAAGCAGGAACGTCTGGAACCCAGATTGTTCCTGGCTTTCGGCGGACAGGGTCACACCTTTTTCGATCAACATGTTGGTTGGCTGGGCGTCATCGGGCTTGATGGTCAAATAGTCTTTGCCATCGGACCCTTTGAAGCGCACGTTTTCACCGTCGATGGTGACGTTGCTGATATTGCCTGCGTTCACCTGCTCGACGAACTCAGAATACTTTACCGTCTGGCTTTGCAATGTGTTGCCCGAGCCTGAAAACAGATTAAACAGCGCCAGAATCAGCAGGAACAGAACCAGCCAGAAGGCGATATTTCGTGCGTTGCCCAAGGAAATTCTCCCAAATTTCGGATCGCTCCTGCTCTATCACAGGGCGTACCGTTCTTAAATAGAGATCATAAGCGTTTGTTCAATGCGATAATAGTGCGGCATTGTAGTCAGCAGCGTCATGAAGCCGTGTTGCACGCCAGCCATTGGACAGGCCAGCAAGAGGGGCCGCAACCAGAGTATCGCCTTGCCAGATTGCCGGGCTGGCGATCAGGCTGGCAGCGGGTCGGCCACTGGCCTTGCGATCGGGGCAATGTTTCAGGCCGGATTCGCCCAAGGCAGAGATGTATAAATCACCCGTTTCGGGTCCGTGAAATTGCCAGCGCGCGTCCCAGATTTCATCTGTGTTGCACCGCAGCCCCTCCACGGCGCTCCATTCGCGTGTGATGCGTAAATGCGTGTTGCGGATCAAAAGGCGGCAGCCATGCAGGGTGCACGCCTCGCCTGCCTGCACAGCATTTAGGGCGCGCATCAGGGCCGGGCCACGGGGCGGGTAGCCATCATTGCCAACCCATTGCAGGGCGCCCTGCACCAGACGGCGCTGCAACTCGGCGGGTTGGTCCAACAGTGCTGCGCGCGTCATCAGAATGTCGCCTGCATCAAAGCTCACGATGTCAGAGGCCAGCCTCACCGCCACCTGCCCAAGTGCGTCCCGCGCCTCTCGCAGGTTTTGGGCGACATTGGCCAGCCCCGGTGACGTGATCCCCAAAGGCGCAAGGACGCTCAGCGCTCGTCGCGCTTGGGTGCGATCATAGGCGGGGTCATCATTGCTGGGGTCATCGGCCCAAGGAATGGCGCGCTTTGTCAGAACATCGCGCAGGGCCAAGCGGGGAATGTTCAGCATAGGGCGATGAAATGTGACACCTTTGATCTGACGCCGCGCTGCCATGGCGCAGAGGCCGTCCAACCCCGCCCCACGCGACAACCGCATCAGAAAGGTTTCCGCCAGATCATCCTGTGTGTGGCCCAGGGCAATATCATGGATGCCCTTGTCTGTGGCCCACTCTGCCATTGCTTCATAGCGGCCACGGCGGGCCTGATCTGGCAGGTTACCGGTGCCATCCCATTGCCAATGCAGGGTTTTATGCGGGATGTTGAGGGACGCGCAAAGCTTGGCCACATCTTCAGCTTCCCCAGCGGATTCGGGGCGCAGGCCATGATCCACGCTCACCCCATGCAAGCGCGGCCCGCCAGATTGAGACCAGTCGTGCAACAAAACAAGCAATGCAACGGAATCACTGCCGCCAGACACAGCGACGCCCAGAGTGTCCGGAGGATCGTGCGTAAAATGCCCGGCAATCAGGCGACTTAACTCAGCGGCATCAACGCTCACTGGCAGCCGATGTTGTGCATCGCCGATTGCGCCTCAAGCACCGCATCCGAGGCGGGGAAGCGCACTTCGACTTCCCCCAGCGTCACGCAGGCTTCGTCGGTCTGGCCTATCCGGCCCAGAGAGCGGCCTAAGTTATACAGCGCGTTGGGGGCCATTGGCCCGTCTGGCGCGGTGCTGAATACATCGAGGTAGGCACGCGCCGCGCCTGTCAGATCACCCGCCCCCTCAAGGGCATCGCCGCGCATGATGCCCGCTTTGTCAGTGAGTGGCCCACCGGGATAGGTTTGGCGAAAGGTTTCAAACATCTGCGCCGCCTCGGCCCAGTTGCCTGCGGCCAATGCCTCTTCCGCCAGATTGAAATCGGCCTCTTCACCTACGGCCATTTGCACCTCGGGTTGCTCGGTTGTCTGCCCTGTGGTGGGTGCGCCAGTAACCTTTACGCCGCCCAGCGTTGTGCCTTCGCTGAGTTGGCTCAGATCGCAGTCGGCCTCAAGTTCGCACAGGCGAAACTCCAGATCACCAATGCGGTTGGTGCCATCCTTGACGACAGCGCCGATACGAAACTCCAGATCTTCGGTCTTGGAGGTCAGCCGCGCCAGCTCGCTTTCGATCGCGTTCACACGTTCAAGCAGGCTGTCGCCGCCCGCAACCGTGCCTGTCGTGCCGGTGGTGGACAACTCGCGGTTCAGCTTTTGTATTTCGACATACAGCACCGAGAGTTCCTGCCGGATGTCGGCCAGGGTTTCATTGGCCTGCGCAGCCCCAAAGGGCAGGCAGATCAGAGTCACAAGGGTCAGTAGATACCGGTGCATTGATGTCGTCCTTCTTTAGCTGGTCGGCACAACCGACACCACTGTCACAGCGCGGCGGTTCTTGGCATAGCAGGCCTCTTCGCTGCAAATCTCGATCGGGCGTTCCTTGCCATAGCTGACGACCTTGATCCGGGATGTGGGCACGCCGCGGCTGACCAGATATTCCTGAACCGAGTTGGCCCGACGTGCGCCCAGCGCAAGGTTATACTGACGGGTGCCTTGTTCGTCGGCATGGCCTTCGATCAGCGCGTTATATTCTGAATTGTTGGCCAACCAGCTGGATTGCCCATCCAAAACAGAGCGACCCGCAGCGGTGAGTGTAGATTGATCCACCTCGAACAACACACGATCACCAACTGTTTGCTGGAAATACAGTGTTGAATTTGGATCTTGCGCCGAGCCGACCACAGGACCGGCATTATTGCCCAGATCCACCGAATTTGTATCGTCAAAACGGTCATTGGCACAGCCCGCCAGCGCCATCACGGCACACAGGAGTACTGTTTTGCTCATCAGTTTCATGGTTTTGCCCCACTCTTTGAGTTCATTTATTCTTGTCGTTTAACGTGCTCTGTTACCGTTTTATCATAGGCTTGGCCGTTATGCGCCCTATTTTTGCAAGGGGGACCACGCCGGATCGCTGGCCCCGGTTGTGGTGGTGACCTGGCGCAGATTGCGCCCCGTTATATCCACCGAATAAAGGCTGGATCGCCCGGCTGCGCCTTGGGTTTCGCGGGTGAACATG
>DFBW01000204.1 GCA_002366775.1 Roseovarius sp. UBA3070
CCGTGCAGATGCTCCATCCGGCACTATGCACCTTTTGGTTTACCACGCAATCAAGCAAGCCGCTGCGGCAGGCAGAACACGGATGTCCCTGGCCGCCATGCCGCGCCAAGTTGAAACAATCAGCCCCGCATGGGCCCGCACATTTGCCAAAGTCG
Source organism: Roseovarius sp. UBA3070 (assembly GCA_002366775.1). Taxonomy (GTDB): domain Bacteria; phylum Pseudomonadota; class Alphaproteobacteria; order Rhodobacterales; family Rhodobacteraceae; genus Roseovarius. The sequence continues at coordinate 156 of DFBW01000204.1, forward strand.
GGCCATCTCAAGGCCTGTCGCAATTCAAGACCGCATTCGCGCCCAAACGTGAACCTCTTTATGCTCTGGCGCCCAACTGGTTTGCGCTGATTTTCGGCCTTGCGGATATGGCTCTGGCCATCCGGTTTGCGCCTATGCCACGCCCTCATGATCATCATGAGGAAAAAGAATTTGCGCGCCTGCGCCAAACATGAAAGACCCCGCTCAAACAAAGTTTGAGGGCTTTTCATGACCAATGCGCTTTCCACGATGCTCGCCTCCCGTGACTGGATACTGGCCGATGGGGCCACGGGCACCAATCTGTTCAACATGGGGCTGTCGTCAGGCGATGCCCCCGAGATGTGGAATGACGAGCACCCCGACCGGATTAAAAAGCTTTATTCTCTGGCGGTTGAGGCCGGATCCGATCTGTTCCTGACCAATTCATTTGGTGGCAATGCCGCCCGGCTAAAACTGCACGGCGCACAAAAACGCGCACGCGAACTGAGCCGTATCGCAGCCGAAATTGGCCGTGACGTGGCCGATGCCAAGGACCGCCCCGTTGTTGTCGCTGGGTCGGTTGGACCAACCGGTGAGATCATGGCCCCCATGGGGGAACTCACGCATGAGCTGGCCGTTGAGATTTTTCACGAGCAAGCCGAAGGTCTGAAAGAGGGTGGCGCGGATGTGCTGTGGCTTGAAACCATTTCAGCCCCCGAAGAATATATCGCAGCGGCTGAGGCCTTCAAACTGGCTGACATGCCATGGTGCGGCACGATGAGCTTTGACACCGCCGGGCGCACAATGATGGGTGTCACCTCGGCAGATATGACTGCCATGGTGGAAAAACTGGACAACAAGCCGCTCGCCTTTGGTGCCAATTGCGGCGTCGGAGCGTCGGATCTGATGCGCACGGTTCTGGGTTTTATCGCTCAGGGGGGGGAACGCCCGGTGATTGCCAAAGGTAACGCAGGTATCCCGAAATATGTGGATGGCCACATCCATTACGATGGAACGCCTGACCTGATGGCCGATTACGCCTGTCTGGCCCGTGATGCCGGCGCGCATATCATCGGCGGCTGTTGTGGCACCATGCCCGAACATCTGGCCAAAATGCGCGAGGCCTTGGAAACCCGCCCCCGCGGTGATCGCCCCAGCCTTGAGCAAATCGCCGAAAAACTGGGCGCGTTTTCATCCGCTGTGGACGGTACCGAAGAAGGCACAGTTGATCAAAAACGAAAAACACGGCGGCGGCGTTGATCACGAAGGGCGTGCAAATATGTGCAAGGCGGGCAACATCAATATCACCCCCTAACACCCTGTAATCACATATTAAGCGTCAACTGATCACCAGTCCGGAGTGGTGGGTAAAACAGATCACAGCGCAATGCAGGCTGGCGCGTATCCAACCCCAGACGTTTCGCCGCCACATTAAACCGATGGGCGATCATTTGCGCATAGGGGCCAGAGCCACGCATACGTTTCCCCCAATCAGCGTCATAGTCCTTGCCGCCATGCATTTCGCGCACAAGTTTCATCACTTTTTTGGCGCGGTTCGGGTAATGCTGGCGCAGCCACTCCTGAAAGAGGCTTGAGACTTCAAGCGGCAATCGCAGCATGATCCAGCTGGCGGCTTTGGCCCCGGCCTCAGCACCGGCCTGCATCAGCGCTTCCAGGTCGTGATCGCTCAGCCCGGGCACAACCGGCGAGGTCATGATCCGCACCGGCACCCCGGCCTCACTTAAGGAGCGGATCACCGCAAGCCGCCGTTTTGGGGTGGGCGTCCGAGGCTCGAGTTTGCGCGACAGATCTGCGTCCATCGTGGTGATTGAAATACCAACGCGCACCAAACCCTGTGCAGCCATCGGGGCCAGAATATCCAAATCACGCTCGATCAACGTGCCTTTGGTGACAATCGCCACCGGATGCTGATACGCCTGTAACACCTTCAAGCAATCCCGCATGATTCCGTATTGTTTTTCAATCGGTTGATATGGGTCGGTATTGGTGCCAATGGCCATAGGCGCCACGCGATAGCCGCGCGCGCGCAACTCTGCTTCCAGCCTTTCGGGGGCATTGGGGCGGGCAATCAGCCGGGTTTCAAAATCCAGCCCCGGTGACAGCCCCAAATAGGCGTGGGTCGGGCGCGCAAAGCAATAGATGCAACCGTGTTCGCACCCCCTGTAAGGGTTGATCGAGCGATCAAACGGCAAATCGGGCGACCGGTTATACGAGATTATTCGACGTGCGCTCTCTTGGGTGACTTCTGTGCAAAGTGGGCGTTGTTCAACTTCAGTATCCCAACCATCCTCCTGATAGCTGTGGCTCAATTTATCAAACCGCGCGCCGTCATTGCTTGCAGCGCCACGCGCAGCAATGCGCAAAGCCGGATCAATTGAGGCATCAGTCATCCACCATTATAAGAACATATGGGGAACATATGCAATAACCTCATCATGACATTGAAAAACATTCGCTGACATATTTGCCAATTCCGCAGTATAAGTCGGTTCAAGCGCTGGCAATGTCGCAATCCAGACAGTCGACTTGCGACAAATTGAACAAAGCTGGCAAAGGATTAACCGCGCGCAGCGCGACGTTTGAGGAATGCACATGTCTGACGAAGAAGACGATATCATCCTGTCGGAACTGGACGACGAAGAACTTGTTCAACAGATGTTTGATGACCTCTACGATGGCCTCCGAGAGGAAATCGAAGAAGGTGTGAACATTCTGCTTGAGCGCAAATGGGAACCCTATGACGTGCTGACAAAGGCGCTTGTGGGTGGCATGACAATCGTTGGCCAAGATTTCCGGGATGGCATTTTGTTCGTGCCCGAAGTGCTGCTGGCCGCCAATGCTATGAAGGGCGGCATGTCCATTCTAAAGCCACTGCTGGCCGAAACCGGCGCACCGCGCGTGGGCAAAATGGTGATCGGCACTGTCAAAGGCGACATTCACGACATTGGCAAGAACCTTGTTTCAATGATGATGGAAGGTGCCGGCTTTGAGGTGGTTGATCTGGGCATCAACAACGCGGTCGAAAGCTACCTTGAAGCGCTGGAAACCGAAGGCGCCGATATTCTGGGCATGTCAGCGCTGCTGACCACCACCATGCCTTACATGAAAGTCGTGATCGACACATTGGTTGAGCAAGGCATCCGTGACGATTACGTCGTCCTTGTGGGCGGAGCCCCTTTGAACGACGAGTTCGGCAAAGCCATCGGCGCTGACGCCTATTGCCGGGATGCTGCCGTGGCCGTGGAAACGGCCAAGGATTACATGTCGCGCAAACACAACCAGGGTGCGACCGGCTAAGCTGACAGGATTTGATCTGTTTCAGACGGCCCGCGCCCAAACCCGCGGGCCGCTTTTGTTTCGGAGACACATATGACCACCCTGCCTGACGACACCACGCTCACTGAACAAGGCCTCGCCGCCTCGGGAACAGGTAAAATCCTGTTGATTGCCTGCGGTGCCCTTGCGCGTGAAATCCTGGCACTGATCAAGGCCAATGGCTGGACCCATATGACATTGACCTGCCTGCCCGCCAAATATCACCTCTACCCCGATAAAATCACCGAGGCCGTGACACAGGCTGTCAAAGATCACCGTGATTCTTACGACCGTATTTTCGTGGTCTACGCCGATTGCGGCACCGGTGGGCTGCTTCAGGCAGAATGCGCGCGCCTCGGGGTTGAGATGATCGCCGGGCCGCATTGCTATTCCTTCTTTGAGGGCAACGCGGCCTTCGCGGAACATGACGATGAAATCACCGCCTTCTATCTAACTGATTTTCTGGTCAAACAATTTGACGCCTTTGTCTGGAAACCCATGGGGCTGGATCGCCACCCCCAATTGCGTGACATGGTTTTTGGCAATTACACCAAACTGGTGTATCAGGCTCAGACCAAAGATCCCGCACTTGAGGCAAAGGCCAAAGAATGCGCAGATCGTCTGGGGCTGACCTATGAATACCGCTTCACCGGATATGGTGACCTGCAAACCGCCCTTGCCACCCAAGCCCGGTAGCCCCATCTTCTTGCCCTAAATATCCCAGGGGGTTTGGGGGACAGCGTCCCCCATCATCAAACCCAAAAAAGCATGCCATAGGCATTCAATCAGGTCACGCTGACGCTGCAACATCTCTGATCCGCTCGATCATTGCGCGCAGCCCGTTAGAGCGTTGCGCCGACAGGTGGTCGTTCAGCCCCAAACGCGCCAGTTCCCCCGGCGCATCCACGCCAGCAACCTGCGCCACAGGTAAATCATTGTACAAAGCCCGCAACACCGCAATCAGGCCGCGCACGATCAACGCATCGCTGTCTCCTTCAAAGGAAAACACGCCGCCCTCGATCTTGGGGTGCAGCCAGACCTGACTGGCACACCCATCCACTTTGGTAGCGGGCACCTTAAAAGCATCATCCAGCGGGTCCATCGCCTTGCCTGCGTCAATCACAAAGCGATACCGGTCTTCCCAATCGTCCAGAAATTCAAAATCAGCAACGATGTCTTCAAAGGCTTCGGTGGCCATATCTTTCCCTCACAGGCTTTGGTGGGACAGCTAAGTGTTGTCGCTTCCAAGGTCCAGTGCTCGCTTACATCTTTTCAACACGCCCCGGATAGGGTAGCAGATTAAAAAAGCAATAAAGGTCTGGGGTACCATGCGCAGAACTGTCACCCTTCTGATAATTTCCACCATGTTGCTCAGCGCCTGTGGCGGTTGGAGCAAAAGCCGTGTGAACCCTTCAAACTGGTTCGGCAAAAGCCGCTCACAGCCCCGGCAGGAAGCCACAGTTGAAAACCCCAATCCGTTGATCCCCGAACGTGTCGGCATTTTTCGTAAAGACAAACGGGAAGTATATGACGGTGTATTGCTGAGTGAAGTTACCGATGTGGTGATTGATCGCACCAATGCGGGCGGTATCGTGCG
>DFBW01000189.1:0-3529 GCA_002366775.1 Roseovarius sp. UBA3070
TCGGCCTAAGCGGCGCAGCACTGGCACTGACGCTGGAGTATATCAAAACCCGCGAACAATTTGACAAGCCGATCGGCTCGTTTCAGGTGATACAGCACCGTGCCGTTGACATGCATGTGATGCAGGAAGTCGCCCAAGCCGCTGTGCGTGAGGCGCTGGCTGCGATGGATCAAACAGAATCGGCGTTGGAACGCGCCCAGCAGGCAAGCCGCGCCAAGGCCCGCGCCTGTAGCGCTGCGCAAAAAATCACCCGAGAGGCGATACAGCTGCATGGCGCGGTTGGATATACGGATGAATTTGATGTTGGATTGTTGCTGAACCGGGCGCTCGTCCTGTCGGCGTGGCTGGGGGATGCTGCATATCACCGCCGCTGCTGGCTGAATGCAAAAGAAACAGAGGTGGCCGCGCAATGACCGACTGGAACGCAATGAGCGACGAAGAATTTCGCCACGAAGTCAGAGCCTTTTTCGAGGCCGAATACCCCGAAGAACTGCGTCACCTGCCGCACCGGCCCAAGTTCGCCGAGATCAAGCACTGGCATGTGAAGTTACACGCCAAAGGCTGGGTCGCCCCTGCCTGGCCCGCCGAATATGGCGGTATGGGGCTGGCGGCGGCAAAGCTGCTGATCTTTTACGAAGAACAACAGCGTTACGGTGTCAATCGGGGCCGCGATATGGGCATCCAGATGGTTGGTCCGCTGATCATCAAATTTGGCACCCAGGCGCAAAAGGACTATTGGCTGCCACGCATCCTGAGCTGTGAAGATATCTGGTGTCAGGGTTATTCCGAACCCGGCGCGGGATCGGATCTGGCCAATCTGCGCACCAGTGCTGTGATTGACGGCGATGATTTTGTCATCAACGGCCAGAAGATCTGGACCACGATGGCGCATGACGCCACCCATATCTTTATGCTCGTGCGCACTGATCCCGATGCACCGAAAAAACAGCAGGGCATCAGCTTTGTTCTGGCCAGCATGGATCAGCCGGGCGTTGATGCGCGCACAATCACCACCCTGGCCGGTGAGACCGAGTTTTGCGAAGTGTTCTTTGACAATGCCCGCACCCCGCGCGCCAATCTGGTGGGCGAAATCAACAAGGGCTGGAGCATGGCCAAGGCGCTGCTCAGCTTTGAGCGGATATTCATTGGCTCACCCGGTCTGGCGCAGAATGCGCTGGGTCAGCTTGAAACATTTGCCCGCGGTCGCGGTGCCTTTGACGACCCGGTGTTCCGGGATCGCTATGCCGAAGTGGCGCTGGACGTTGAAGATCACGCAGCCCTCTACAGCCGGTTCGCCGACCAGCTCAAGCGCGGAGAAACGCTGGGGGCTGATGTCTCGATGCTGAAAATCTGGGTGACCGAGACCTATCAGCGGATATCGGAACTGATGATCGAGGTCGCAGGCCCCGATGGCAGCAGTATCGGGCCGTTGCAGGTGGGCAATGTCGGCGTTGATGTACTGGCCAGTTTTTACAAAGCTCGGCCGACGACGATCTACGGCGGCTCAAACGAAATCCAACGAAATATCTTGTCCAAGGCTGTTCTGGGTCTTTGACAACCAATTTGCAAACAGAGGAAGAAAATATGTTTGACTATGCAACGAAATACCCAAAGCTGTCTTTTGACTATCCGGCGGATCGCGTTCTGCGCGTCACGTTTGACCGGCCTGAGACCTATAATTCGGTTGATGCTGAAACCCACACCCAAATGACTGATATCTGGATCGACATCGACCGCGATCAGGACATCAATGCCGTGATCGTAACGGGCCGGGGCAAAGCGTTTTCGGCAGGCGGCGATTTCAGCCTGATCGAAAGCATCACCGGCAATTTCGACAACGTGATGAAGACCTGGAAAGAAGCCAAGGATCTGGTTTACAACATCATCAATTGTAACAAGGTCATCATCTCGGCGATCAACGGCCCAGCGGCCGGTGCGGGCCTTGTTGTAGGTATCCTTGCCGATATTTCCATCGCGGGCAAACGCGCCAAAATCGTAGATGGCCACCCGCGTTTGGGTGTCGCTGCCGGCGATTGCGCCGCAATCATCTGGCCCCTGCTGTGTGGTATGGCCAAAGCCAAATACTATCTGTTGACCTGCAAGCCGATCACCGGTGAAGAGGCCGATCGTATTGGCATGGTGTCCATGTGCGTCGAGGATGACGAGCTTGAACAGATCTCGATTGATACCGCGACCGAAATGGCCACGGGATCGCAAAGCGCTCTGCGCTGGACCAAATATTCACTGAACAACTGGCTGCGTCAGGCTGGGCCGATCTTTGATGCCTCGACGGCGCTGGAGATGTTGGGCTTTATGGGCGACGACGTGAAAGAAGGTGTTCTCTCTCACCGTGAAAAACGTGCGCCAGAGTACCGCAAAGACTGCCCACTCTAAGCCAACCTAGGCGAAGGAACCCACCATGTCTGTCTCTGCCCATGGGCAGATCGCCAGCGCCTATTCCCGCGCAACCAACATAGCTTGGGATATGAAGGCACGGTTTGACATGGCGGGTTTCGACCCTTCCAAGGTTTTGTCACTGGCGGCTCTCTCCCGTCCTCCGGTGATAAAAAAGAGGAGCTGCCAGTGCTCCAAAGAGCGAACCCGCCAAAAGGCGGGTTCCTTGCTGTCACCCCAAAGACATATCAGGTATCCAAGTGTCTTAGGGTGCGATTTTATCCAGAAGCCGGGATTTGTGAGCGGGCAACAAAGGCCGCGATGACGGCGCTCTTACTCAATCATCACTATACTGCGCCACAAAACTTCTGACGCCATTATCCGTCTCGCACCAGACCTTGCCGCCGTTCTTCCCCTCAGCATGAAATAGTGAAAACGACCTATCCAGCGTAACCGGCGCCAGACCTCGGTAGGAAAAGCGACGAGGCGGTTTGCCGAGGGTTTTCGCCGCCAGGTTCAGCAGCAACGTGGCCTGCAACGGGCCATGCACAACAAGGTCGGGATAGCCCTCAGTGTTGCGCGCATAATCCTGATCATAATGGATACGATGAGAATTAAACGTCAGGGCCGAGTAGCGAAACAACAAAACCGGATCGGGGGACACTTCGGCCATTTGGGTGCCCGTGTCTGTATAGACCTGCGGTGTTGGCTTGGGTGTATCGGCCTTTGGAAAATCTTTGAAAACATAGTCCTGACGTTCTGTAATGCACAGACGATCCCGCGAGGAGAACTCTTGCTCGACCGTTACAAAGATCAGAGATCCGCTTTTCCCGGTTTTGGCAACAACATCCGAAACCCTTGAAACCCGCGTCACAGGCGCGTCTGGTTCAAGGTTGTGATGGTGGGTGATCTCACCCCCCGCCCACATCCGGGCAGGAAGAGGCACCGGCGGCAGAAAGCCACCTTTCTTGGCGTGACCGTCCTCTGAAAGGTCACTTGTTTGGGTCGCAGATAGGGTTGTGCACCACTGAATGCCCAGAGGGGCTGCATTCTGCTCAAGCCACAGGTGTGGATCAAGTGTGGCGCAAAACCTGTCGACCAGAGAATTTGTCAAATAGTCGCTGACCGTTTCAGA
>DFBW01000189.1:3665-4189 GCA_002366775.1 Roseovarius sp. UBA3070
GCAAAGCCAAAGCCGCCATGGGACTGGATACAGGCATTGGCGGCCTCCCAGCTGGCATCGGCGGCCAGCAGCTTGGCCATATTGGCCTGCGCGCCGCAATCTTCACCTGCGTCAAAGCGTTTGCAGGATTCGAACCGCATAAGGTTGGCCGCCTCGATGGCGACATAGGACTTGGCAATCGGGAACTGCACACCCTGATTCTGACCAATGGGTCGGTCGAATACCACCCGCTCAGAGGCATAGTTGCGTGCCTTATCGACAAACCAATATCCATCACCGATACATTCAGCGGCAATCAATGTGCGTTCGGCGTTCAGCCCGTCAAGGATGTGATAAAATCCGCGTCCCTCGGTGCCAATCAGATTTTCGGCAGGGATTTCCAGATTGTCAAAGAACACTTCGGCGGTTTCATGACCCGCCAGATTGGCGATGGGTTGGATCTCCATGCCGTTGCCCATTGCCTCGCGCAGATCGACAATGAATATCGACATGCCAAGCGCCTTGCGTTTGACATCGGCCAGCGG
>DFBW01000189.1:4290-5147 GCA_002366775.1 Roseovarius sp. UBA3070
CCGTGGCAATGCCCGGCGTTCCCGCCTGATCGGCAGATTTCTTCCATGATGATGCTGGCCTCGGTCAGGCCAAGGCCCGAACCGCCGAATTCCTCGGGGATCATCGCCGCCAGCCAGCCGTCTTTGGTCAGCGCATCGACGAATTCCTCAGGATAGGATTCTGCCGCACCGTGCTTGCGGTGATATTCCGGTGGAAATTCCGCACAAAGCGCACGCAGCGCATCGCGCAGGTCATCATGTGTGTCTGGGGCTGAGGTTTTCACTGCTATTCCACTCCATTTTTCGGATCGAGGGTTGCGTCTGACACATCCCCCAGCCCGAATTCTTCCAGTATTTGTTGGGTATGTTCGCCAAGGCTTGGCACCGGTGCCATCTGCGGCTTCCAGCTTTGCCCGCTGACCGGGGTCAACGCGGGCATCGCGCCAGTTGGCGTGTCGATCTGTTGCCAGCGCCCACGCGCGGCCAATTGCGGATGTGCCCATAGCCCAGCCATATCGCGCACCTGCGCAGTGGCGATGCCAGCGCGCTCCAGCCGTGACAAGGCCTCGGCCGTGGTCAGCTGCGGCAATACCTCGGCAATCGCTACGGCGATCACGTCACGATGTTCGGTGCGCCCGGAACTGCCGATAAACCGGGGGTCCACGGCCATGTCGGGGCGTTCCAGCACCTGTTCGCAGAACGCTTTCCATTCGCGGTCATTTTGCAACCCGAACAGCACCTGACCATCCGAAGTTTCAAACGGACCATAGTGATAAATCATGGCGTGCCCTGCGCCCGTGCGCGGTGGCGGCGGGGCACCATCATAGGCATAATACATCGGATACCCCATCCATTCGGCCATCGCTTCGAGCATCGAG
>DFBW01000246.1:0-5385 GCA_002366775.1 Roseovarius sp. UBA3070
CAACCTGCTGACTGGCCTGCGGGATCATTGCTGGTGCGGCTGGACCAGACACCACAGCAAATCTTGCTGAACGAGACCTCGCTGGGGCAAGAGCGCCATTATCGTGCGGGGCCGGGGGACAAGTTTTATACCGACCCGTCGTTCCAGCATGCGGTGCTGGCGTTTGAAGGGATTGGCCTTCGCCCCTATAGCCCGGTCCACCTGACCGCACGGCCAATGGAGGAGGGCCACCTGCAAGTTGAGTGGATTCGCCGCACACGCATTGGGGGCGATCGCTGGGATACGCTTGAAGTGCCGTTGGGCGAGGAAAGTGAACGCTACTTGGTGCGGGTGACCCAAAATGGGCAACTGCTGCGCGAAGAATTCACCACGGCCCCCAATTGGATCTATACCACAACGCAGATGGCGGCTGATGGGCAATCCGGGTTTTACCAGATTGAAGTGGCGCAAATCTCAGCCAGCTTTGGCCCCGGACCCCATGCCGAAATCACGCTGGCTGCTTGAGCGGAACATTCTGAAGCGGCCCCCTTTTTGGGGCCGCTTGGCATTGTAGAACGTGATGCAGGTCCTGACGAGCCGCTCAGCCGCGGGCGCATTCGATACATTTGAGTGCGGCGGGGTCCTGCTCGACAGTGGCCCGAGAGGCCTCGCCAGTTGATCCTCGCCCTTCCAGCGCGCTGATTGTGGCCCGTCTCAGCGCGCGAAACTGTGCCAGTTCTGCGTCATTCATTTGCGTGATCGCTCTTATCACTGCTTTGCATTTTACCATTTGCACCTATCTGGTATAGTCAATGCCTGAGATAAGGAGCACCGCCATGGCCAAAACACGCGCAAAGCTGGCAGAACTTGACCCGGTTTGGGTTCGTATCCGCGAAGAAGCCCATGATGCGGTTGGAGCTGAACCACTGATGGGCGGGTTGGTGCATTCGTCAATTCTGCACCATGATAGCCTGGAAACAGCGCTGGCGTACCGGATTTCGCTGAAACTGGCGTCAAGCGAGATGCCCGAACAAATTCTGCGCGAGATTTGCGACAACGCTTATGAGGATGATCCCGAGCTGGCCATGGCCGCGCGCGCTGATCTGGTGGCGGTGCGGGATCGTGATCCGGCGTGTGATCGTTTTATCCAGCCCCTGTTATTTTTCAAAGGTTTCCAAGCCATTCAGGCCTACCGCGTGGCGCATTGGTTGTGGACACAAGGCCGGCTGGATCTGGCGCGGTTCTTTCAGATGCGCGCCTCTGAGGCGTTTGGCGTGGACATTCATCCCGGTGCCGTGATCGGCAAGGGGATCATGATCGACCACGCACATTCCATCGTGATCGGTGAAACGGCGGTGGTGGGCGATAACGTGTCGATGCTGCATTCGGTCACTTTGGGCGGCACCGGCAAAGAAGAACAAGACCGCCACCCCAAGATTGGAGATGGCGTGCTGATCGGAGCCGGGGCCAAGGTGCTGGGCAACATCACCGTGGGCCATTGCAGCCGGATTGCTGCCGGGTCTGTGGTGCTGGAAGACGTGCCGCCCTGCAAGACCGTGGCGGGTATCCCCGCGCGGGTTGTGGGCGAGGCAGGGTGTGAGCAACCCTCCATGAGCATGGATCAGTTGCTGCAATCTTGTCCGGGCAGCTGAACGCTCAGATCGCCATATCCTGAATGGACGACCAGCGGCGCCATCACGCAAGACATTTTATTTCAGCACCGGGAGAAGCACATTGCCTATCCTGCCGCCGCCAAATGGTAGTGATTTAGTCACCGCTTAGTCACCTTTTTTGAAGATGCTTGGCCCTGATCCCCACGCGTGAACGTGATTCTGCGTTTGCAGGGGCAATACAGGCTGCTGAGAGAAAAAATAATGGCGACGATATATGACCTGATTGAGGTCACCGAGATCAGCGCGAATACAACCTATTCGTCCGACAATGGCAATCTGCTGGGCGTAGTTGACGGCATGTCCGGGTCCTCATTGGATGATGGTGAATTCGACTGGAATGACGATGTTGTGATTGATGGTGTCACCTACAACATTGACGAGATCCAGAAATCAACCACCGCTGGTTCGTTTACGGAAGCCGACGGCACAAACCATATTTTTTATTCGTCTGGAGAAACCAACCCGGATGCGGTTTTCCTTGTCTTATCCGATATATCCGATCCCACTAATGTCCGGTACTTTATCATTCCCAACGACAAATACGCGGATATGAACGTAGAGACGATCCAGACCGGTGGTATAGGCAATGTTGGCTTTGGTGATACAAAAATCATCTCTACCGTGGATGATAACGTAAATACCGTGTGCTTTGCCCGTGGCACATTGATTGAGATTGCCAACAACCGCCAGGTGCCGGTTGAGGATCTAGAGCAGGGCGATTGGGTCATGACCGCCGATCATGGCATGAACGAGATCAAGTGGATCGGTGCGTCAAAAATTGGCGAACAGACGCTTGCACAACACCCCAACCTGCGCCCGATCCGGATCAAAAAGGGGCGTTGGGGTGTTCCATGCCTGCGCAGAATTTGTATGTTTCCCCGCAACACCGGATTTTGGTGCGTTCAAAAATTGCACAGCGGATGTTTGATGAACCAGAGGTTCTGGTCGTGGCAAAACACCTGCTCGAGCTGGAAGGCATCGACATCGTGGATGATGCCAAAGATGTTGAGTATTACCATATCCTGCTCGACAATCACGAAATCCTTATTGCAAATGGCGCTGCCTGCGAGAGCCTGTATCTGGGCGCGCAGGCGCTCAAATCAGTTGATCCAGAAGCAAAACGGGAAATCTTTCAGATTTTTCCGGAGATTTCTGAATGGGGCGATGGTGTGCGGTCGAGCAGAACCCTCGTTCAGGGGCGTCATGGCCGCACGCTGGCGGCTCGGCACAAAAAGAACAACCAGTGGCTGATCCAGTTAGAACATGGTTCGAAGACGTTAATGAGCGCCCAAAGCAGCCCGGGTATCTAGTCTGCGGGCAGGCTGATCAGGCCAGCATCACCATCGGGTTCTCAAGGTTGTCTTTGATGGCGTTCAGCACTTCGGCCCCCAATGCGCCGTCAATCACACGGTGATCCACGGACAAGGTGACAGACATGACCGTGGCCACTGCCAATTCGCCATCCGCGCCGACCACAGGTTTCTTCGCTCCGGCCCCAACGGCCAGAATGGCGCCGTGTGGCGGGTTGATCACCGCATCAAAATTGTCGATCCCGAACATGCCGAGGTTGGAAATGGCAAAGCTGCCGCCCTGATATTCATGTGGGGCCAGCTTGCGATCACGCGCCCGCGCTGCGAGGTCTTTCATTTCTGCCGACAAGGCCGACAGTGATTTACGCTCGGCATCTTGCAGGACCGGCGTAAACAACCCTCCTTCGATTGCCACCGCCACCGCCACATCCGAGGGCTTAAGCTGTAACACCCGATCCCCCGCCCACACGGCATTGGCCGTGGGCACCGCTTGCAGCGCCAGCGCGCAGGCTTTGATGATGAAATCATTGACCGATAGCTTCACACCGCGGCCTTCCAGCTGTTTGTTCAACTGGCTGCGGAACTTCAGCAATGCATCCAGTTGAATATCACGGCGCAGATAGAAATGCGGGATGGTTTGTTTGGCCTCAGTCAGGCGCGCGGCAATTACCTTGCGCATACCGTCCAGTGGGATTTCTTCGTACTCGCGGCCCTCATACATGGCGGCGATGGCCGAGGACGACGGGCCAGCAGGTGCCGGAGCCGGTGCCGCAGCAGGAGCCGGTGCCGGGGCAGAGGCACCGGGTTGAGCGGCCTCAACATCGGCCTTTACGATCCGGCCATGGGGGCCTGACCCTGTGAGGGTGGCCAGATCCAGACCTTTTTGCGCGGCAATCCGGCGTGCCAAGGGCGACGCAAAGATACGCTCGCCCGCAGCCGACGCCGGGGCGGCTGGAGCAGGGTTAACGGCGGCAGCAGTGGGCGCCTCTTCAGCCTCTTGCGTGGCTGTCTCGGCAGGGGCGGGCGTTGGCGAGGAGGCGTCTATATCATCAGCACTTTCGCCATCTTCCAGCAGCACGGCAATCACGGTATTCACTTTCACCGCTTCGGTGCCCTCCGAGACCATCAGCTTGCCGACAATACCTTCGTCAACGGCCTCAAACTCCATCGTGGCCTTGTCGGTTTCGATCTCGGCCAGCAGATCACCGGACGACACACTATCGCCTTCCTTGACCAGCCATTTGGCCAATGTGCCTTCTTCCATCGTTGGCGACAGGGCGGGCATGAGAATTTCTGTAGGCATTGCGCTGTCTCCTTACCGGTAGGTCACTTGTTTCACCGCGTCGATCACTTCGGCGGTGGATGTCAGGGCCAGCTTTTCAAGGTTGGCGGCATAGGGCATGGGCACGTCTTTACCGGTGCAATTGATCACCGGCGCATCAAGATAATCAAACGCGCGTTCCATCAAGGTGGCTGAGATGTGATTGCCAATCGAGGCGACGGGCCAGCCTTCCTCAACCGTCACACAGCGGTTGGTCTTCATGACACTGGCAATCACCGTGTCATAATCAAGCGGACGCAGGGTGCGCAGGTCGATCACCTCGGCTGAAATGCCATCTTCGGCCAATTTGTCAGCGGCTTCCAGGGCGAACTGCATCCCGATGCCAAAGCTGACGATAGTTACATCCGTCCCCTCGCGCCAAATGCGGGCCTTGCCAAAGGGAATGGTCAGATCATCCACCACAGGCACGTCAAAGCTGCGCCCATAAAGCAGCTCGTTCTCCAAAAACACCACCGGGTTGGGATCGCGGATCGCGGTTTTCAGCAGGCCTTTGGCGTCGGCCGCCGAATAGGGCTGCACCACGCGCAGACCGGGCACCTGGGCATACCATGCCGCGTAATCCTGGCTGTGCTGGGCCCCCACGCGCGCGGCCGCCCCATTGGCACCGCGGAACACGATGGAACAACCCAGCTGACCGCCGGACATATAGTTGGTTTTGCCCGCCGAGTTGATGATCTGGTCAATCGCCTGCATGGCAAAGTTCCAGGTCATGAACTCAACAATGGGCTTCAATCCGCCCCAGGCCGCGCCCACACCGATCCCGGCAAATCCGTGTTCGGTGATCGGCGTGTCGATCACGCGTTTGGCGCTAAATTCTTCCAGCAGCCCTTGGGTGATTTTGTAAGCACCCTGGTATTCTGCCACTTCCTCGCCCATCACAAATACGGTGTCATCGGCGCGCATTTCTTCGGCCATCGCCGTATTCAGTGCCTCGCGCACGGTCATCTGTTTCATTTCCGTGCCTGCGGGCCAGTCGGGGCTGTTGTCGGGGGCAGGGGCCGCCGGGGCAGCGGCCACAGGGGCGGATGCTGCGGGCGCTTGCTCAGCGGGGGGGGCGGCTGGCGCAGGCGCGCTGGAGGCG
>DFBW01000246.1:5470-5779 GCA_002366775.1 Roseovarius sp. UBA3070
TCGCCTTCCTTGACCAGCCATTTGGCCAATGTGCCTTCTTCCATTGTCGGCGACAGGGCGGGCATCAGAACTTCTGTTGGCATATCTAATTTCTCCTGAATACTCGGCTGGTTACGCGTCGACGTAAATGTCAGTCCACAGTTCTTCAACGGCGGGTTCCGGGCTTTCCTTGGCAAACTCAGCCGAGGCGTTGACGACCGCTTTGATCTCTTTGTCGATCGCTTTCAGATCGTCCTCGGTTGCATGTTTGCCCTGCAACAGCAGATCGCGCACATGCTCGATCGCATCTTTTTCTTCGCGTACTTTTTG
>DFBW01000152.1 GCA_002366775.1 Roseovarius sp. UBA3070
GCAACGGCAATGACCATCACCCATGATATGACCTCTGTTCGCGCCATCGCCGATAACGTTGCAATGCTGCATGACGGCGTGATCCAATGGACCGGGCCGGTGGCGGATATGGACACCTCGGATGATCCTTATTTGGATCAGTTCATTCATGGCAGGGCCGAGGGGCCGATTGAGGCAGTGCGCTAAACGGCGCTCCATCCTGAAATCTTGCCTGCGCCTTGCACCGCCCCCTGTCAGCCCCTAGCTGGAGGGGACCAGAAACAATCGGATGTAACCCCATGTTGCGCTACGCCAATCTTGCCCTTCTGGTGCTGTTTCCCATCGCCTGGTTTGCGCCTTTGATGCGCGCAGGGTTATTGCCGTTGTTTGGGCTATCAGAGATCAGTGTCATCTCTGGCCTGCAAAGCCTTTGGGGGACAGATGTGTTTCTGGCCCTGCTTGTCACCTTCTTTGCGCTGTTTGCGCCCTACATGAAGACCTTCGGCCTCGCGCTGATCCACTTTGGCATGATGCGCCGCAAAACTTTGCCTGTGCTGCACATCCTCGGAAAACTGGCTATGGCCGACATTTTCCTGATTGCGCTTTATATCACGCTCACCAAAGGCATCGGTGTGGGCAAAATTGAGACAGCCTGGGGCCTCTATATGTTTACCGCCTGCATCATCGCATCCATCGTGATTGGCCATCTGACTGAGAAATCATCGAAAAACAGCAAGAGTGTTTCCAAAAACGAAACAATCACCCGTTAACCAAGCGTGAAAAATTACACTTGATTGTAATTTCCAGAAATTCCCCTTCGCGTGATGCAATAAACCGGCATAATCTTGCTTCTAAACACTAGTTTTTGTTTTCTTTCTGGGGGGAAAGATATGGCCGGGCAGTTACGCTCACTCATTTATTTAGGTCAGTTTCTGATGCAACGGCTGGCTGTCACGCTGATAGCTGTGGCCGCTTTGGCGCTGACTGCGGTTACTGTGTTGGCCGCTTTTGGCTATGCACCCTGGCTGGAATTTTCGGTCACCCTTGGGGGTGTGGTCTATGACCAGGCCGGCATGATCGCCCAAATCGGCGTCACGGTTCTGGCCGTGCTTATGTGTTTCTACCTCCCCTCCAACACGCGCATAATGCGGCTGGAGAACTCGCATCGCAAATTCGAGTTGGGCATGCAGGACGTGGCCCGCGCCTATGCCATCGCCCATTCCGCGGATCGTGACAGCCTGTTCACCCTCACCTCAGAATTTGATGCCGTGCGTGAACGGCTGGCCTATCTGCGCGAACACCCTGAATTGGAAAGCCTTGAACCTGCCCTGCTGGAAATGGCGGCACAGATGTCGCATATCAGCCGAGAGCTGGCCGATGTCTACGCCACCGAGAAGGTTGAGCGCGCGCGCACCTTCCTGAAACAACGTCAGGAAGAAGTGGCACAATTCAACCTGCGTCTGGAAAATGCCAAGCAGCTGACCACTGAGATGAAACATTGGGTGCACGAGGTCGAGCTGGAAGAAAGCGTGGCCGCCAGTCAATTGCAGCGCCTTCAGGACGAACTGCGTGACATCATGCCAGAGCTGGGCCACGAAGAAATCCTGCGCGCCGATGGCACAGTCATCGACATGACCAAAAAAGCGGCTGAATAGCACCACATGACATTTCTGGATCCGCTCCTTGCTGACGGTATCCCGCTCTGGCTGATCTTCGCCCTGCTCTTTGCCTCCATCGCGTTTCTGGCGCTTGCGCTGGCACAGGCCATTCGCGCCCTGCGCCGACCCGGCCTGGCCGGCCTGCTTTATGCCGCGCAGATCATCCTCGGGTTCTGGGCCATCATTCTGGGGGCCCTCCTGCCCTGGACCGTGCCGGTCGTGGCCATCGCAAGCCTATGGGTCACCTGGAAGCTGCGCCGTGAAGACCCTGACAGCACCTGGTTGCCCACGCTTTCAGGCCTCCTCACGGTGGCGATGTGCCTTGGGGTGATGGGGCTGGCCTGAAACGGGCCAACACACACCGTGCATCCTCGCGCGTCAAAGACTATAACCTCAGGAAACGAATCCAAAGAGCCGAGCAGCCAATGGCCAAATCCACCACCACCTTTACCTGCAACGCTTGCGGGGCCAGCCACACCAAATGGTCAGGCCGGTGTGATGCCTGTGGCGAATGGAACTCCATCACCGAAGACACGCCGCTGTCTGCCGGGCCCGGCGCCAAATCCATCGGCTCCAAACGTGGCAATGCCCTGCACCTTACTGACCTGTCGACCCAAGAAGCCGAGCCACCGCGCACCCAGTCGGGCCTGGCTGAGCTGGACCGCGTGTTGGGGGGCGGCCTTGTGCCCGCCAGTGCCATTCTTGTGGGGGGCGATCCCGGCATCGGGAAATCCACGCTCTTGCTGCAAGCGGCCGCAAAGTTTGCCCAATCGGGGTTGAAAACGCTCTATGTGACGGGCGAAGAGGCCCCGGCCCAAGTGCGCATGCGCGCCCAACGTCTGGGTCTTGGCGATGCCCCGGTGAAACTGGCCGCCGCCACTGCGCTGCGCGATATCCTGACCACGATGGACACGGAAAAACCCCAACTGGTGATCATCGATTCGATCCAGACCATGTGGGTCGACACCGTCGAGAGCGCGCCCGGATCTGTCTCTCAGGTCCGCGCTGCGGCGCATGAGCTGACCAGCTTTGCCAAGCGCAAAGGCGTGTCGGTGATCCTTGTTGGCCATGTCACCAAAGACGGCCAGATCGCCGGCCCCCGCGTGGTGGAACATATGGTTGATACGGTGCTCTATTTTGAGGGCGAGCGCGGCCACCAGTTCCGCATCCTGCGCAGTGTCAAAAACCGCTTTGGCCCCGCAGATGAAATCGGCGTGTTTGAAATGACCGGCGCGGGGCTGGCCGAAGTTGCCAACCCCTCGGCCTTGTTTCTGTCGGGCCGCGGCGATCCTTCGCCCGGTTCTGTCGTCTTTGCCGGGGTTGAGGGCACCCGCCCCGTGCTGGTGGAAATGCAAGCCCTGGTCGCGCCCTCGCCGCATTCCCAGGCGCGCCGCGCTGTGGTGGGCTGGGACAGTGCGCGCCTTGCCATGGTGCTTGCGGTGCTTGAGGCACGTTGTGGCATCCCCTTCACCGGGCTTGACGTCTATCTGAACGTGGCAGGTGGGCTGAAAATCAGCGAACCGGCAGCTGACTTTGCCGTCGCCGCCGCGCTGTTGAGTGCGCGAGAAGATGCCGCCCTGCCCGCTGAAACCGTAATTTTCGGGGAAATAAGCCTCTCAGGGGCCCTCAGACCAGTGGGGCAGACGGAAAACAGGTTGAAAGAAGCGCAAAAACTTGGTTTCACCTCCGCAATCTCTCCGTCAGGTGGTAAAAGCCCCGGAGTGGCCGGAATTACGTTGAACCAATTCAGCGATTTGACCGGCTTTGTGGGTGACACATTCGGCGCAGGGTAAGCGCCCAAACGGGACAGGAAGACTATTATGGACGGCTTCACCATCATTGACGGCATTGTGGCCGTGGTCATCGTTCTGTCGGCTTTGCTGGCGTATTCGCGCGGGTTCGTGCGCGAATCACTGGCGATTGCGGGCTGGATCGTGGCAGGCATTCTGGCGTTTTTGTTTGCGCCTCAGGTGGAACCACTGGTCAAGGAAATCCCGGTTGTGGGTGATTTCATCGCCGACAGTTGTGAGTTGAGCATGATCGGTGCCTTCACAATCGTCTTTGCGATTGCCCTGATTGTGGCCTCGCTGATCACACCGCTGTTTTCGTCACTGGTGCAACGCTCAGCCCTTGGCGGCCTGGACCAGGGCCTTGGGTTCTTGTTTGGCGTCGCGCGTGGTGTGCTGCTCGTGGCCATTGCCTATTTCGTCTATGAAACGGTTATCACCTCGCAAAACATTCAGATCATTGACGACAGCCGATCGGCGCGCGTGTTCTCACGCCTGACCGACAGTGTCGAGAGCCAGGACCCCGAAGCGGCCCTTGGCTGGATCACCCGTCAGTATGAACAGCTGGTTGGTGCCTGCGAAGAAGCACCGCAATAAGCCAATGCCGCAATCGGCCCTGATCGCAATGATGATAATGGCCGCCGCCGGGGTGGCCATTGCCGTACAAGCGCCCTTGAATGCAGCCCTTGGGCGGGCCGTATCCAGCCCCATCGCGGCGGCCACCATCTCGTTTGCGGTCGGGTTTGCCGTGCTTTTGGTGTGCACAGTCCTATTGGGTGAAGCGCGCGCCTTTTCAATGCTTCCCAGCGTCCCGCTTTGGCTATTTATGGGCGGGGCATTGGGTGCGTTCTATGTGTTCAGCGCATTGTGGAGCGTGCCTATCCTGGGCGTGCTGACCACCACCAGCCTGCTGATTCTGGGGCAAGTCATTGCCGCATTGATCATTGATCATTTTGGCGCCTTTGGCCTGCCCTCCCGTGACATCTCAACCTGGCGGATTCTGTCGGGTGTCTTTGTGGCCATTGGGGTTGTATTGTCGCGCTACTAAATCAACGCGAAACACCCCCAAAGGGCCAAACAACACCCCTTACAGCCTTTAACCCAGCGTAACCCCGGTTTTCAGCATTTCGATTGTGATAGGTTCGTGACAATGGAACGCCGACCCCCTATGTAAGGGGCACAATTGCCAGCATTGGATTCTCGGAGTTGCCCCTTGTCCAAACAGATGCCTGCCACTCACCCTTTTGACGATGATAAACTGCGAGAGGAGTGCGGCATTTTTGGCGTCATCGGCGTGACCGATGCAGCCAATTTTGTAGCCCTCGGCCTGCACGCCCTGCAACACCGCGGGCAAGAGGCAGGCGGTATTGTTTGCCATCACCCCGAACATGGGTTCAACTCGGCGCGCCGGTTTGGCTATGTGCGTGACAATTTCACCAAACAATCGCTGATGGAAACCCTGCCAGGCCCGCTGTCTATTGGTCATGTGCGCTATTCCACCGCCGGGGCAAAAGGCCCCGCACAAATCCGTGATGTGCAGCCCTTCTTTGGCGAGTTTTCAATGGGGGGCGCGGCGATTGCGCATAACGGCAATATCACCAATGCCGATGCCCTGCGCAAAGAACTGATTGAGCGCGGCTCGATCTTCCAGTCCGGCTCGGACAGCGAATGCATTATCCACCTGATGGCGCGGTCTTTGCAGCGCAACATCCCCGAACGCATGGAAGATGC
>DFBW01000028.1 GCA_002366775.1 Roseovarius sp. UBA3070
TTGGATAAGTGGCAGGCTGCCATCTTCCCGTTGCAAATTAGCCACCAGTTGGAAGCCCAGCCGCTGGCGCACATGTTCGCATATCGCTTCGGGCTGCGCGTTATAGATCTGACGGCCTTCGGCGGTGGCTTCAAGAATCAGTGGCAGATTACGGACTGAAACCTGCTCGGCCAACAAAAGCCGAAGAACCGCATGCAGCAGGTCGGCAGGTACACGGTCGGGGATGATTTCATCCAGAAGTTTGCGGTTGGCCTCTGTGCGAACCGGATCACTGAGGTTAACCATTTCATCCAATAGACGACGCATAGATTTCATCGTCAAAAGGCGGCTGAGATTGCGGCGGATAACCTCTAGTAAATGGGTGGCCAACACCTCTGCTGGGGCAACGAGGGTGACACCACTGATCGCCAGGTCATCCTGCGCCTCAGTGGAAATCCAACGGGCGGGTGCTCCATAGACCGGCTCTTGCACATCCTCGCCAAAGGGCAGATCGGCATGCCGCGCCGGATCAAGCGCCATCATCTGATCAGGATGCAACACAGCGCGGGCCTGCTCGACCCCCTGAATACGGATCACATAGGTGCCCTGAGCAATACCCGGGTCATCGGTCAACCGAATTTCTGGAAGAATCATCCCGAAACGGGTGGCAATATGGGTGCGCATATTGGAAATCCGCACATCGAGCCCAGTGCCGGGATCCAGTACCAAGTTAACTAGGTCCGTGGCAAATTCTACATGGATATCATCCAGCTCCAGGATATCGCCAAGGGATTTCTCAGCAGGGGCCTCAACAGTTTGATCCGTGGAATCGCTGAGCAAATCCTTGTCTTTTCGAGCACGCATCATGGCAAAGGCCATCGCCCCCAATGCAAGTGCACCAAGCATGAAAGGCACAAATGGTAAGCCCGGAACCAGTGCAAACAACCCCATAAGAACGCCAACTGTGGCCAATGCCGAGGGGTGACGGCCCAACTGTGCGACAAGCGCCAGATCGGTCGCCCCTTGTGCGCCGCCCCGCGCCAGCAGAAGTGCTGAGGCAATAGAGATAATTACCGCCGGTATCTGAGTGACCAGCCCATCACCCACAGTTAGAATTGTGTAGGTTTCAAACGCGCGGCCAATAGGCATATCATGCACGATAACGCCCATGATCAACCCCATTATCAGATTGAGAAGTGTAATGAGAAGCCCGGCAACCGCATCGCCCTTAACGAATTTGGAAGCACCATCCAGAGAGCCAAAAAAGGTGGTTTCCAGTTGCTCACGCTCGCGGCGTTCTTTCGCCTCTTGATGATTGATGGCACCAGCGGACATATCACTGTCGATCGCCAATTGTTTGCCGGGCATGCCATCTAGGGCAAAACGCGCGCTGACTTCGGCCATGCGTGCAGCACCTTTGGTGATAACCATAAAATTAACGATCAGCAAAACGCCAAAAACCACAAGGCCCAAAAAGACACTGCCGCCCATGATGAAATTAGCGAAGCCTTCGATCACTTCGCCTGCTGCATCGGTGCCTGTGTGCCCTTGGCCGATTATCAGTTTGGTCGAAGAAACATTCAACGAAAGCCGCAACATCAACGAGGCCAGAAGAATGGTGGGGAAGGCCGAAAAATCCAGCGGCCGCTCGATGAAAAGCGTCACCGTAAAGATCAGGATGGCCAGCGCGAATGAGGCCGCCAGCCCCACATCCAACACCCAGGCAGGCACCGGCAGGATCATCATCACGATGATCGCCATGAGGGCCAACGCCAGCATGACAGTGGGCTGGAAAATATTTCTAAGGCTTAACTGTCCCATGCTCAGGATCCCAACATTGGTTGCGCCAGACTAATCAAAGCCTGTCCTGTGCCTTGCTCCAAAGGCACCAGAGATCCGCGGGCGCCGCCATTGGAACCTGGTTGCAGCAACGGAAAGGTATTTATACGCAACCGGTTTTGCGAAGCCGCGATCGGACGGGATACAGCATTCGCCACGATGACGGGCGGCTGTGCCTGCATATCGCGGCGGATGCGATCAAACCGGCTGCGGTATTTGGTGGCAAATTCAGGCGTACGAGAATGGTATGCACCTGCTGCCTTGGACCAATCGCCAGTTTCCTGATGCAGCCTGTTCAGGAAATTAGCGGCGTATCGGGCATTTGTCAGAGGGTCAAACATTTCATCAATCGAGCGGAATGCCTCGTGATGCCATTTGTAGTTGATCTGAAAGCAGCCCACATCGAAACTGCGCGCGCCACGCTTGAAGTGTTTAAAAACATACGCCCGTGCTGCATCTTCGGTGTCGAACCATTTGCCGATGCCTTCCATGTTCACCGTCCAGGGCCATGGCTGCAACGTCCCATCGCGCGTACGACCCGTTTCCGTACGTGTGATGGACCGCAGGACCGCCAAAGGCACGCCGCTTTCTGCCGCAGCCACTTGGGCAACTTTATCGCACATGAGGGCTATATTGGCCGATGCCAAACCGGCAGCGGGCCACAGCCCAACGAAGAGTATTGAGCTTAGAATCCAGCCTCTAAGAAACCCGGTGTCCGGGAATAGGAATGACGGTTTCACCGTTTTGATCACGTTCTGAGATCCTTAGATCCACCACCGAACAGTGGGGTGGCACCACGCTATGCGCATGAGATTTAGATTTGGTAACTGGCTGTCTGATCAGTATCACTCAATTGAAGTGCTGGGCGCTGGGTTGGCATTGAGTAAAGCGTCAAACGTATTGCGCATCGCCAGGCTGCCTTCAACCAAGTTGCGGTTCTGAGCTAGCACGGCGATGCTGCCGGTAGATGTTGTGGGTTCCTCTGTGGAAGTGCTGTTCAATAGTGTTACCAGACTTGCAAAAACCGGATCGCCAGGCGCTGCGGCCTCAGCCCAATTGTCGCCCAGCCAGGCCTGCCGTTGCGCCTTTTGTGACTGACCCGCAGCGACATAGAGATGATAAGCTGCGCTATGGTCCCCCACCATACTGCGCGCTTTGGCTCGCAGAAGATTGGCATCAGCACCGATCATGCCCAGCATTTCAACAATCGCTTGGCGCGGTTTATTATCGCGAAGGGCCAATTGCGCACGCAACAATTGACGATCTTTCCCAGTGCTACGACCTTGCGGCAAATCTCTCGCCACAAATGTTGCTGCCTGATCTGCAAAGCCTAAAGCCAGCAATCGATCGGCCATTGAGTTTGCAACATCTGGTCGTAGTTGCCCTGCCTGCTCAGGCGTGATCGGCAGAGTATAGCGTAGAAAGGGAATGTCCTCAGGTTGATGCGCCAACCTGTGCAACAAGTCCGATTGAAGCGCGACCGTTTCGCCCGGTTGCAGCTGCGCCTGAATGCGCTCAAACTCAGAAAAAGCCTGGTCGACCGCACCTGATGCCACAAGCGCCCGGACATAGGCGCGCGCAAGGATCGAACCGGCCTCATCATCCTGATGTTCAAAGGCATAGGCACCGGCCAACTGCGCCAACTCAAATGATATTTCCCGCATGCTATCAAACCGTTGATCTATCATCTGGACCAATGCTTCGGTCGAGGGTTCCGCATTGCTTGCAACCACACCCTGCAGGGTTTGATCGGCCTTTTCTTCATCTCCATTGGTGGTAAGCAGGTCCGCTGAAACCATATCAGATTTAGGGCTTCGCGTGTCTTCATTGCGATCCAGAATTCGCAACAGATTTGCAGCAATTTTTGGGCGGTTGGCATGAATAAACCGTTGGGCCAGAACCGGACCATAGTGGGCACGCAGATGATCGGGTAACCCATTAAAGGCGCGCAAGATCGCATCCGTATCCACAGACACGCCGATGGGTAGCGTTTCAAACGACAAAGCCGCCCACAATGCAGCAGGCGACGCGCAACTCAGCTGGTTTATAGCGAATGGCGTTACGCCTGCATGGCCGTCTTCAGCAATGCGCGTCAATCGAATCAGAATCGCCGTATCCGTATGTTCCGGCGGCATTAGATTCATTAAATTGCGTGCTTCTGCCCCGAAACCAAAATAGAGATATAGCCGGACCAGCTGCTCAGCGACCTTTGGATTTACAGCATCAAATTCACCTGTCAATTTCAGGCGTAATTTCGAAATCTGATCACCAAATGGATCGTCATTACCCCAAGACCCAACATCAATCCGACGATCCGCCAAACATCCTGATGCCGCCAGGTTTTGCTGCTGTGCAAGGTGCGACCCCAGAAAATCCCGGTCGATGCTGCTTTGGGCTTTGAGATTAACGTGATCAGAAGCTTGCGTTGTTTCTACATGATCTGAAACAGATGTCTCTGGCTTGTTAGCTGAATCACTGCTGCTGGCAACATCACGTGGCTCTGGCCGATCAACACTGGGTGACAACAATCCCTGTGACGCAGCGCGCCCGACCTGCAACAATAACCGATCACGAACTTCGGGTTTCAAGGTTGTTGTCGGTATCTTGGCCGTTTCTGTGCCTTGCAGATTTACATCAGGCAAGCCCGCAAGCGATAGGTCAATCACACTCGAATGCCTTTGGCTCTCAAAAAGTGGGCTAGAAATGCTGCGGTATTCTTGCGGGCGGGTTTGCGTGAGTTGGGTTCCGATTTTCTCCGGTGTCTCACGAACATCCAGAACCAGCATTGACTTGCCATGCCAAAACGCCGTTGCTTCACAAGTGCAATCAAAGGATAGCTGTAGTGCCTTTTCTGCTCCATTCCACTTTACATCAAATATTCTGTTCCGAGGAATTCGGGCATAAATCTCGCTGGTATCCAGCGTCAGACGTGGCGCATTGAAAACAAGCTGCGCGCCATCTTTGGTCGGTTCAATCTCCCACTCCATGCGGTTGGGCAAGGTTACGGTCAGGCGTGAAAATGTATCATGCTCGCCCGAGCGGACCTGAACAGTCTGCGCCTGAGCAGCAATTGCAAAACCAAAGATACATGAAAAGAGAACAGCCAGGCGCATCAGGCCGCATCCTGTTTGACAGACTTCAATGCCTCTTCCAGGTCGTTGAAGCTGGGGCGGCAATGGGAGGGCGTGTTTTGGCGGCCGACTTCAATACAGATGTTGGTGGAGTGGTTGTAAAGATTTGCCACAAGCACTTCGCGGATAAGCTGATAGAAGTGGCCATCTTCTTCGACCACCGCTTTGACCTTACCCGCAAACGGCCCAACCAGCCCATACGATAGAAATACACCCAGGAATGTCCCAACAAGAGCGCCGCCAATCATTTTACCAAGGATTTCCGGCGGTTGGTCAATGGCGGCCATTGTTTTGATCACCCCAAGAACAGCGGCAACAATACCCAACGCGGGCAAACCATCGGCCATGGATTGCAAGGCGTGGCTGGAATGCAAGGCATGATGCATATTGGCATCCATGCGCTTTTCCAACACCTCTTCAACCTGGTGTGGATCATCATAGTTCATCGAGGCTGAGCGAAGTGTGTCACTAATAAGCGCCACTGCTTCACCATCCGCCTGAATTTTTGGGTATTTTGAAAAAATGGAAGAGCTGTCCGGCTCTTCAATATGCTCTTCAATTCCTACCGGGTTCGAGCGGGCAAGGCGAATCAGTTCAAACAACAGGCACAGTAGATCGCGGTAATCTTCGTGCTTCCATTTGGCGCCTTTAAAAACCTTTCCAATATCCTTGATGGTGTGTTTGACCGCGGGAATATCGTTGGAAATCAGAAAGGCGCCGACAGCGGCACCGCCGATCATCATAAGTTCAAACGGAAGCGCTTTCATAATAATCCCGAGCTTGCCGCCAGCAGCGATGTAGCCGCCGAACACCATTACGAAAATCACCAGAATTCCGACCAGCCCTATCATGCTATTCTCCGTTAATCCCAATCAGGGCAAATGTGACATCTTGGGGTTAAGAAACCGTGCGAACAGTTCAATTATTCCTTGGGGACTTCGGCATTTCTTCCGGCCAGAACGACGCTGAAGGTATGCGCCGCCTCAGGTGAAATCCCCGCTAGAATCGCAGCGGCGGCATCGGGGCGCATTCGGCCCAGGAAACCTGCGGCGAATTCTGGCGTCATTTCTTCAAACAGAGCGGCGGCCTGCTTGGGCTTCATCGTTTCGTAAACTTTGGTTAGGCGCGCCAGATCCCCTTCTGCCGCAGTTTCAGCCAAAGCGATCGTATCGCGCAAAGCTGTTTCTGCTGCGGTTAAGGCTGCCAGCTTTCGGGTCACCTGCTCATCAACGATTTTCAAGGCGTGCATCCTATCGCGCAGAGCGTCTTCTTGCTCGGATAGATGTGCTTCGCGGCTCTGAAACGCCGCCAAAATGGGTTTAAGGTCTTCAGATGTCTCGCACTGCGCCAACATTGGTGCTGGTTCAAGTGGAGTGATTTCCATCTCATCATTGGCAAGCGCAAACGCCTGGCCTGCATTATCGCCCATACGAAGCACTGCTGATCCCAAGAGCAAGGTAGCAATCATTACCAGCCCCCCCCGATTTGAGAAGCGGCGTTTGCGGCGCGGGGAAGTTTTGGGCTTTTTCATTACGCAGCTCCTGCCTGAGGTTCTGAATGACGCCGGAAAACAGGCCCGGCAGTGGGTGCCATTTGAGCTTCTTGTTCAGGCGCCTTAGGTGGGGGTACAATTTCAGTTGCAGCAACTGTGTTCACTGGTGCTGGCGCGGTAGCCGGGGCCGTCGTAGGGGCCGGTTCAGGCAAGTCATTCATGGAAACCACAAGCAATTCCAAACGTTTGGCCACACCTTCAGCACGGTCGGTCAATCCATCGAGCGACTGCGTAGATGTGCTGGCGGTATGCTGAGCTGCTTGCAGCGTTTTGGTCAGATCATCTACCTGCGCTGACAACACAGCAACCGCCCCGCCGACGCCATTTTCCAGATCATTGAATCGCGCCAGCCGCCGCGCCAGGATATAGCAATAGAACCCGGCTCCTAACGCGCCAGCAACCAGCAAAATATCTGCAATCATTTCCATAACACCCTCATCAGTTCAGTACGAATTCCATGATCAACAGGTCGTTGACCCGCCCACCGCCAGTCACAATTTGAATGCGGCGCAACATCTGCGCTCGCATTCGCGTTAACGAGGCCCCATCAGCGAGGTCTTCCACCTCAAGCGCGCGCAAGTAGTTGTTCAGCACATCGACCACGCGCGGCATCAACTGAGTAACTTCATCGGTATAGGCGCTGCCCACCTCCAGCTGTGCACGAAACCGCAAATGGCTGCCTCGTTCACTGAGTGAAATCACCAAAGGATCCACAGGCACAAAGACAACATCAGGCATATGCGCCACCTTTTCGGCCGCGTGTTCATCCTCCATTGCGTGATCATCAGCCTGGTGCGAATCACCACCAAACAGCAGACCCGACTGCACCGCATAAAACCCACCACCGCCACTGGCCAGCGCCAGCACCAATCCAATGATCAAAGGCAGCTTCGACTTCTTTTTGGGCGAGTCATCTTCAGTTTCATCAGGGTCAGCCAAGCGTATTACCTCCGCGGTCGTTTGGATAACTATAAGCAGGTTAGAACTAACCGATTGTTAAGGCTGATCAGCCAATGTCGATGCCATAGACCAGCAGAACGCCAGGGTCAGGAGGCAAAGAATTGCAGCAACTCGCTACTTTATGGACATCCCTAGATGCACGTCGTCGCGTTATTGTGGTGTTGGCCACAGCGGCCATGTTTACCGCCGTATTGTCCCTTGCCCGTATGGCATCTGCACCCAGTTTGACGTTGCTTTATGCGGGGCTGGAAAGTGGCCCCGCAGGCGAGGTTGTCAGCGCGCTTGAAGCACAGGGTGCCACATACCAGGTGCGCGGCGGGTCGATTTTTGTTGATTCGGCCCGGCGCGATGAATTGCGCATGACATTGGCCAGCGAAGGCCTGCCCACCAACTCCGGCAAAGGATATGAGCTGCTGGACACGCTTTCTGGGTTTGGCACCACATCACAGATGTTTGACGCCGCATATTGGCGTGCCAAAGAGGGCGAGCTGGCGCGCACCATCGTCTCACACCCAGCAATCAATATGGCGCGGGTTCATCTGGCCAGCGGCGGCTCCAACCCGTTTCAACGTGATGTTACGCCGACAGCTTCAGTTTCTATCTCGTCCGATGGAGGCGGGATCACCGCGAAACATGCGCGCGCGCTGCGGTTTTTGGTGGCTTCGGCTGTGGCCGGCCTAACCCCCGATGATGTGTCAATTATTGACGGCCAGGGCGGGTTGATCGGTGCCGCAGATGAGGCCCCGTCGAACACAGCTGATGATCGCGCCGATGTGATCCGCCAGAAGGTTGAGCGCCTGTTGGAAGCACGTGTTGGGGCTGGAAATGCGGTGGTTGAGCTGAGCCTTGATACCATTACCAGCACCGAATCTATCCGTGAACGCCGCATTGATCCTGATAGCCGCGTCGCTATCAGTACCGACACCGAAGAACGCTCGGATACAGCCTCGGATCAGGGTGGTGGCGACGTGACTGTCGCGTCAAACCTGCCTGCCGGGGATGCAGCAGGTGGCGACAGCTCATCCAGCCAGGCATCAGAGACGCGTGAACGCGTAAATTACGAAGTGTCCGAAACCGAACGCCAGGTGACCATGGCCCCAGGTGCAATAAAACGCCTGACTGTGGCGGTGTTGGTCAATGGCACGCTGGACACAGGAGCAGATGGGGCAGAACAATTTGTGCCCCGCTCCGATGAAGAATTGGGCTCTTTGCGTGAACTTGTGGCCTCAGCAGTTGGCTTTGATGAGACGCGCGGCGATGTAATCACGTTGAAAACCATGCAATTTGAACCCGCTGTTCCGGAAGGTACTGCTGTTCAGGCCTCATTGTTCGACAAGCTGGCGATTGACGTGATGTCAATCATTCAGGCCGCCGTTCTGGCGATTGTAGCGCTTGTACTTGGCCTTTTTGTGGTGCGCCCATTGTTAAACAGTGGCCCCGTGGAACAAGCATTGCCGCAGTTGAGCCCACCCCCCCGGAGTGATCCGGCAGAGAACATGACCCCACTTACAGGTGAAATTGATGACGGCACATTCTCACCCGTAGGCATGACGACGCTACCCAATGGTGAAGGCCTGGTTGATGAAACCCAGGGCGGCCTGCTGTCGCTGGCCGAGGGTGAAGGGCAAGAAGACCCGGTGGAACGTCTGCGTAATTTGATAGGCGAGCGTCAAGAAGAAACGGTTGAGATACTACGCAGTTGGCTGGAAGGTGAGGAGGAGAACGCCTGATGAGTATTTCACATTTACTCGAAGATTTTGGATCTCTTGCACAGGGTACACCTGTTTCGCTAACCGATGTGTCTTTGGAAGAGCAGAAGCTGGAAGCCTTTGAAAAAGGGTATCAGGCCGGATGGGATGATTCCACCAAATCCGGGTCTGACGACAGCCGCCGGATCTCTGCTGATTTTGAACAAAACCTTCAGGATTTGTCTTTCACTTAT
Organism: Roseovarius sp. UBA3070; assembly: GCA_002366775.1. Lineage (GTDB taxonomy): Bacteria > Pseudomonadota > Alphaproteobacteria > Rhodobacterales > Rhodobacteraceae > Roseovarius. The sequence continues at coordinate 9,404 of DFBW01000028.1, forward strand.
CAGGAGGCGCATGTCGCCTCACTAAATGCGCTTAAACCGCTGTTGGATCAGATGGTGTCGACCGTGCTGCCTGCAATGGTGCAGAAAACTCTTGGATCGCAGATTTCGGAATTACTGCATGACCTGGCCAAAAAACATGGCTCACAACCTATTGAAATAGTCGTAGCGCCCGCCAACAGCGCAACAATCGGCGATTTTCTGAATCAAAGCACGCAGCAAGATATCAAGCTTGTCGAAGAGCCGTCTCTGGCTGACGGCCAAGTTTACATCCGATTTGGCAGCCAGGAACGCGAAATCAATTTGAACGAAATTCTGACATCCATCGATCAAGCTGTTGTCGGATTTTTTGAAGAAGCCCAGAGGGAAACAGCATGACAGATGATGTGAGCGCAAAACCGACCAACGCAAGTGGACCAAAGAACCCGTTTTCATCGGTCCCAGTAGAAATCACGATTTCGGTGGGCAAAGCCAGGCCTCTGATCCGTGACCTGTTAAAGCTGGGGCAGGACGCCGTTCTGCCACTAGACAAACGCGTGGATGATCCGGTGGAGCTATATGTAGGCGATCGCCTGATCGCGCGTGGTGAGTTGGAGGAGATGGACGGCGATGCACAAGGACAGCTTGCTGTACGCCTAACAGAAGTCGCAGATCTGCAAGATGGCCTGGGATGAAACGTACATTCCTGCTTATCATCGCTCTTAGCCTGGTGGTTCTGTTCTGGGTTGCTCCTGCTTCGGCGCAAGACATATCAATCTCACTGGGGGATGAGGGCAGCCTATCAGCGCGCACTATTCAACTGATGCTGTTAATCACGGTGCTGAGCCTTGCCCCGGGCCTGGCCATCATGATCACCTGTTTTCCATTTATTGTGACGGTCTTGTCGATACTGCGGCAGGGGATCGGGCTGCAGCAATCACCTCCGAATATGTTGATTATCAGCCTGGCGCTTTTTTTGACCTACTTCGTGATGGAGCCAGTTTTTATCGCCGCTTGGTCACAGGGAATAGATCCTTTGCTGCAAGATAAACTGTCTTTTGAAGATGCCATCAGCCGTACGCTGGCCCCTTTTCGCATTTTTATGGCGGGCCGTGTGGATGCAGACACACTTGCAGCGATGGCGGCGTTGCGTCCAGATGCTGAAAATATCGCCACTGGTGCCGATGCGCCTTTGTCGGTTCTTATTCCCAGTTTTCTTTTGTCCGAGATTTCTCGCGCATTTCAGATTGGTTTTCTTGTTTTTCTGCCATTCTTGATCATTGATCTCGTTGTTGCAGCCATCTTGATGTCCATGGGCATGATGATGGTGCCGCCGGTAGTTGTCTCGCTGCCATTCAAACTGGCCTTCTTCGTGATTGCAGATGGATGGCAATTGATCGCCGATAGCCTGGTCAGAGGGTACTTCTGACCAGGCCCGCACACACATTATCTTACCACAAACTCAGCATGCAAAGCGCCGGCCGCCTTGATGCTTTTGAGGATGTCGATCATATCGCGCGGCGATACGCCCAACGCATTGAGCCCTGCAATCACTTCTGACAATGAGGTGCCTGATGGTACCTCGGCCAGCCCTGTTCCTGGTTCTTCCTCGATCGAGGCATTGGTACGCGGTAGAACGATGGTTTCCCCAGCAGCAAAGGGGTTGGGCTGTAGAGCCAGTGGCACTTCTTCCACTCGCAGGGTTAAATTCCCTTGAGATACCGCAACGCGTGAAATTCGTACTTCTTGCCCCATAACAATAGTGCCTGAGCGTTGATCGACTACGACACGCGCTTTGCGTTCTGGCTCGACCAGAATATTCTCAATTCGGCCTACCGCATGTGCAGCGGAACGTGCGTTAGCAGCATCGACACTGATCCGCACCGTGCCAGAATCCAGCATGATGGCCACAGGTCTCCCATAGGTTTTATTGATTGCCTCTTCGATCCGTCCCGCTGTGGTGAAATCCGGTTCGCGCAAAGCCAAACGCAGTGTATCAAGAGAGGCAAACTCAAATTCGATCTCACGCTCGACCCGCGCACCAGATGGGATCACTCCGGATGTAGGCACACCTTGTACCACCCCTGCGGCAACACCTTCAGCAGAGGCGCCGCCGGCGATGATCGTCCCCTGCGCCACGGCATAGATCTGACCGTCTGCCGCATTAAGCGGAGTCATGACCAAAGTGCCGCCAAGAAGGCTCTTTGCATCACCGATTGCTGAAACTGTCACATCAATTTGCCCGCCCGTGCGCGCAAAAGGTGGCAGGCTGGCCGTGACAAAAACTGCGGCTACATTCTTTGGGCGAAACTGCTCACCGGTGATGTTCACGCCCAGTCGTTCAAGGATGTTTGACATGATTTCTTCGGTGAAGGGTGCGTTTCGAATGCCATCGCCCGTGCCATTCAGGCCAACCACCAGACCGTACCCCACCAGGTCATTACCGCGCACCCCATCAAATTCTACCAGATCCTTGATCCGGATCGGGCTGGCCGAAACCGGGAGCACAAAGAGCGACAGAGCGATGAGGCAGATTGTAATACGTTTGCATATGTTCATCACAGGTAATTCACCAGGTTGAGCCGCGACATGCGCGACGTGATTGTATAAAGCGTTTCAAGCCGCAATTGGACGGTTTCAAGCTCGGTTGCTGTGTCGTAAGGATCCACCGCCAACAGTTGAGTTTGCACCAGCGATAGGCTGGTCTGTTCAGCCGAGAGACGCGTGGCAGCGCGGTCAATGCGGCTTTCGGCAAAGCCAAGATCGGAACGTATATCAATGACCCTCGATTCAGCCCCAAGCAAGCTTTGCCCAATTTGCTGAGTTAGGGTGCGCTGTTCTGCGTTGGTTAAGGTCACGCCAGGATCATCCAAAACCGAGGCAATGGCGATCTGCTTTAACACCGCGCGAATTGCTGGATCATCGGCCCGCAAATCAAGCGAAACAGATTCCCCATGCCCCAGTTGATAGGCATTTCTTGCGGAAGATCCTCCCTGATAGATCAGCGTTTCAAACCCACCCGCCGGGTCAAAGAATGTATCCAACGCCGTGGTGACATCTCCAGCAGTTGCTGACCCCGCTACGGCCGCCTGAATTGCCGCGATAAAATCACTGGTTGGGGCCAGCGGCGGCTGTGTAACTTCATCACCAGAAAACAGCGACCGGCCTCCGACATTCGTGTTTAAAGCGGCGAAAACCGTGGCAAGTGTACCGCGCGCTTCGTTGGCAAACGCATCAAAGCCGATCCCCCCCTGGGATGTACCAATGGTCAGCGCGATCGAGCTAAGGTCTTGCGTGGTGGTTTGCACTGTGTCCAACGCCAGTTGCATCATCGACGTTTCGACGCGGCCCTGATCGGCACCACGTTGAAAGGAATGCGACAATTCAAGCTTGTGTTGCACATCGGCCAAATGCAGCAAATTGCCTGAGAGGTGTTGCGTGACATCCGCCGTTAAACCGCTGGCCAGCTCTGCTGCGAGGCGGTCCATTTGCTGTTTCAGGGCGGTATTTTGATGGCGCAAGGCAAAACCCTGAGCGAGATCACCAATAGAATTGAATGACATAGGTTAAATCCTCAATAGGGCTTGCATCATTTCGTCGATCGTTTGGATCATTCGGGCATTGGCTCCGTAAGCTTGCTCAACCAACAAAAGCCGTTGCAGTTCGGCATCTGTATCGACACCATTTTCCAGCTCCAGATTGACCAATTCACTTTGCAGGGCCGATGCAAATGTGAGCGTTTGGTCCAGCGTCAGGCGATTTTGCCCGAGCTGCGATGAATAGGTGGCCAGATGCCCGGTCAATGACCGCGCAGTGCCGCCCAGCGACCCAGATGCGAGACTAACATCCGAGGAGAGCGCTGTGGAAAGCTCGGTCAACAATGTGCCATTGCCTGCTGGCCCCTGAGTGAGCGCACCGAGCCCGTCACGCAGCCGCCAAGCCGCGCCACCCTGTGCGGGATCAACCAGGGCGTTTAGGGAAATTCGACCTGCTACGCCCACCTCATTCACTGGGTCAAACAACAGCCCACCATCCGTAAAGAGGCCCGGATCGCCTGGCGCACGGGTGGCATCCAGGCTGGGATCTTGTAACCGCTCAAGCATATTGCGAGCGAGCGCATCCAGTTGAGTTTGCGCATCCACCGCCAGATCATCGCGCACCGAAAATAATGCGGCGAGGCGGCCACCTTCGACCGGGCTGCCAGTCCCAGATGGAGGCACGGCCACGCCGTTGATTGTCAGTCCGGACAATTGGCCGTTACCCAGGGTCATGTGCGGAGCAACGACATTTGATGGGTTGAATTCCAATGTGGCTGCTGTGCCGTCCAGAAGAATTGCGCCGCCAGGTGTAAAAAGCGCCAGTGTGCCGTTGTCCCGCGGCACTTGTCGCACCGGGATTAGTGTGGCCAGTTCATCAATCTGTTGTTGGCGATGATCCAAAAGCGAGGCGGACAAGTGATCTTTGTTGGCGTGACCAGCAATTTCAACATTCAGCTGTTGAATATTGCCGAGAAGGGTATTCGCCCTATCCACAGTGCTGGAAATCTGGCCCTCGGTATCCGTACGGTCACGCTCTATTTCATTGGATGCGATGTTGAACGCTTGGGTTAGTTCACCCGCTCGAACCGCCACTTCCAAATGTGCATTACTGTTTTCGGGATTGTTGGATGCAAAAAGAAGGCTGGCCTCAAACGCCGCCAACCTACCCGAGAGCGACGCCGGATCGTCAGGGGTGCCCAAGGTGCGTTCCAGCGATGCCACGAACTCCGCGCGTGTTTCAGCGTGGCTTAACGCCCCATCCGCAGCACGCCGATCTGTCAAAAGCACCGGGTCCACCCGACGGGTGATCCCGGTGATGCTAACGCCCGACCGGCCGTAGCCGTTGGAATTTAACTCCAGCTGGCGGGGGGCGTATCCTTCGGTCAGAACATTGGCCAGATTGGAAGAGGTCACATCGGCCGCACGGGCCGAGGCGGTCAATCCGGTGATCGCGGCATTTAGGGCGCTTGAAATGCTCATGAGAAGGCCTTTTCTGAAAGAAGGATTACGGCGAGAGCCGTATTAACGCTTGATGTTGGTGGTTTCCTGCAACATCTCGTCCACGGTCTGGATCACTTTGGCGTTTGAAGAATAGGCGCGCTGGGTCTGGATCATATCCGTCAGCTCACCAGCCACATCTGTGGATGATTCCTCGCGTGCAAATGACACCACTTCACCAGTCGGGCCATCACCAGCGTCCCATAGGTAGAACGACCCGCTGTCGGGCGATGGCATGTAGGTTTGCTGATCCAGCGCGACCATCCCGTTAGGATTGGGCAGATCAACCAAAGGCACCTGATAGATGATTCGCGTGATGCCGGTGTCAAATGATGCCCGAACAAAACCATTGGCATCAACCTCGGCCGAAGTCATGTTGCCCACGGGTGATCCATCTTTGGAAATTGAAAGGGGTGCAAAACTGTTCGACAGCTGGGTCATGCCATCTGCGGCACCCAAGGTGCCGATGTTGATTTCCATCGGCCCACCAGCAACGTTGACAATCATGCTGCCTGACGCGCCATCATAAGCCCCGCCTGTAACAGTGGCGACACCCAGCAATGTCCCGCCAGAGGCGCGCGCGTCATCAAAGGTCAAAGTATATTCGCCGATGATGGCACCGCCCTGGGCAGAATCGGCGATGGTCATCGTCCATTCATTTGATGCACCAACACCCGGCACTGTTGGCGTGTATTCAATCAGCAGGTTTTCAGATTTTCCAAGGTTGTCAAAATATTCGATCGGCAGTTGCCGTGGGGTCCCTGCAGACCCAGCCTCGGTTTCTGTGGCAGGCAGGTTCACGCCAAGGTTAACCTCGGTTGTTGGTTCACCCGTCAGTTGGTTCATGTTGATCTGAACCGGTTCCAACCCATCAGAGGTGTCGCGGGGATACTCTGGTACAGTTCCGTCAGGGTTGGCAGGCCAGCCCAGCAAAACAAGCCCTGATTCGGTGACCAAACGCCCCTCATCATCAGTGCGGAACGAGCCGGTCGTGGTCAACAGCATCTGTGCGTCGCCATTGCCGGCTTCGACTTCGCTCACCCGGGCGACAGGCAACATGCCGCGCTCGCTAACCGCCAAATCAGTGGCGTTATTGGTTGGTACAAGCGGGCCGCGTTGATCAATCAGGCGCAGAGTACTGGATCGCACGCCCCCTGCGGAATAGCTGCCACCGTCGGACGAAATCACAAGGGATTGAAAATCTGCCTCAACCCGTTTGTACCCATAGGTGGACGAGTTTGCGATGTTGTCTGAAATTGCCGCAAGCCTTGTCGCGTTGGCACTAAGCCCCGCCACACCAGCATTGAGAGAGGATGAAATAGTCATGGATACGCCTTTCTGCTGCATCGATAGGTTTCGATACTCAGGCATAGGCAAGTCTCCTTACCACGGCGCTAACATATAAAATCCGCTGTATTTCCCGACAGAGAGATAATCTCAGGTATCAGATCTGAGCAAGATAACCTCCAACCTGTTGTTACGAATGGCCATTGGGTTTCTCACCACCGGCTCACGATCGGCGTGTCCGGTGATGCGGCGCATGCGTTCGCTTGTGACTCCGCTTTGTTGCATCATCACGCGCATACGATTCGCCCGGGCAGCGGACAAATCCCAAACCGGGTTGTTGGCCACAACAATAGGTTCAGACCTTGTATGCCCTTCGACAGCGATAGTGTTTTCCACCAGTTTACTGACCGTCGCCAACAGGTCTGCCAATTCGCCCAGCAAAGGCGTGGGCGTATCTGTGCCTTTCACGAAAAGATGACCGCTTTCAAGATCAAACAACTCGATCACAAGCCCCTCATCAGTGACGCGGGTCAGAATGTGCTGACGGGTCTTTTCTGATACGGTGCTTTCACCGCTGCGACCGGAGAGTGCATCTTCCAACGCCTCCATGGCATCAGCCATTGCGGCGGATTGCTGTTCTTGCCCGGCATCACTCACGCCCATTTCACCACGCGCCTGATTGCCTTCGGTCGGGCGTTGATTGGTGGCGCCGGTGCCATTTTGCGGCAATGTTTCTTCTGAAAACAGGCTGTCGCCGCCAAAATCACCATCTCCGCCCCCCGAAATCCGATTGATCGGAATCGTAGGGCTAAAATAGTCAGCCACACCTTTACGTTGTTGTTCCGTCGTCGCGTTCAAAAGCCACATCAACAGGAAGAAGGCCATCATGGCTGTTACAAAGTCGGCATAGGCAACTTTCCAGGCACCACCATGGTGCCCATCGCCGCCTCCGGCTTTCTTCTTCTTGATGATGATAGGCGCGACATTAGCCTGCGCACTCATCTCCACCACCTTTTTTACTCACCCGAGTTAAGGATTAGCAGAGAGATATTACGCGCGGCTTAACGTCTAAACTTGTCGAGACATAAGGCGGGGCGTCACCCACCCACCATATAAGGCATGAGAACGATCTCATTG
>DFBW01000068.1:0-3372 GCA_002366775.1 Roseovarius sp. UBA3070
GGCTCGGGGAATGGCACAAGAAAAAGCGCGCAGGGGGCAGCCATAATAGCCAGACATGTGTCTATGACACCACGGGTTAGCCAAGGATCATGCCGACCCTTCTGGATGGCGCCAAAAACCGCATGCAAGAAGGCCGCACTAATAGCCAGTGCCAGCGCGAGATCCTGACCCGCAGGCGTGCCTTCAAGGGAGATAAGCCAGTCGCTCATGATTGATATGAGAGCCGGGGTGACAGGGTGACACCGCTCAGCATGATGTCCAGCGCATTGGCAAAAGCGATTGAGGGCGATGTCTGCACGTCAACACCCTCAAGCTGCTTTACCCCACCCATGACCTGCAAGTCCCGGCGGCCTGCATCAATGGTATGATCAGATTGAATGGCACGCATTTTGGCGCTTTGCTTGGTCATGACGCTAAAGCCATGCCATCCGGATTGGCAGCAATCATGCGCATCATCGGTCTAACCCGGTCAACGCAGCGGCAAATTCCTGTGGGTCAAACGGCGCCAGATCATCAATCTGCTCGCCCACGCCAATGGCATGGATCGGCAGGCCAAACTTATCTGCCAGCGCCACCAGCACGCCGCCCTTGGCGGTGCCATCAAGCTTGGTCATCACCAACCCCGAAACATCGGCCAGCTTCTGGAAGGTTTCGACCTGGCTCAGCGCGTTTTGACCGGTCGTCGCATCCAGCACCAACAGGGTGTTATGCGGCGCTGAGGGGTCTTTCTTGCGGATCACGCGCACGATTTTGGCCAGTTCCTCCATCAGGTCCTGACGGTTTTGCAGACGCCCCGCTGTGTCGATCATCAAAAGGTCCGCACCATCGGCTTCGGCCTTGTCCATCGCATCAAAGGCAAGGCTGGCCGGGTCCGAGCCTTCGGGGGCGGTCATAACCGGCACACCGGCGCGATCACCCCAGACCTGAAGTTGCTCCACCGCCGCCGCACGAAAGGTATCACCTGCGGCAATCACCACTTTTTTACCCGCAGCACGAAACTGACTGGCCAGTTTGCCGATGGTCGTGGTTTTGCCCGATCCGTTGACCCCAACCACCAACACCACCTGCGGGGTTTTGGGATAAAGCGGCATCGGGCGCGCAACCGGCTCCATGATGCGGGCGATCTCGTCACTCAGAAGCTGTTTGATCTCTTGTGTTGAAAGCTTTTTGCCCATGCGCCCTTCGGCCATGTTGGCAGCCACTCGCAGGGCCGTATCCACCCCCATATCGGCGGTGATCAACAACTCTTCGAGTTGTTCAACCATATCATCATCCAGCGCCCGGCGGGTGACGGTTTTATTTTCACCGCGCCCAAAAAGGCGGCCCAGGATGCCCGGCTTTGCAGCAGACGCCTCGGGTTCAGGGGCTGCCACGGGTGTGGGGGCTTGCGCCGGTTCAGGTTCAGGTTCAGGTTCAGGAGGCTGTTGTTCCTGCGGCAAGATCTCAATGTCTTTTTCAACGCCATCCTCGGGCTCAACCCATGTGTCCTGCGGTTCGGCTATGGCCTCCTTCGCAACCTGCGATACAGCGGCATCTTCACCAGACAGCTCTGCCCCTCTCTCAGCTTCATCCTGAAACCCCTGCCGGTCTTCGGCATCAGCTGAGCTGATACCTGGCTCTGGCTCTGGCTCTGGAAGGGCCTCGGTCTGCGGTGCAACGGCGTCAATCACCTCATCAGCAGGCGCAATAACCTCTTCTTCGCCCCCGTCTTCGACAATGGCATCCAACCCCTCCTCCAACCTGGAGGAAGATTTGAAGAGCTTGCTCTTGAGTTTCTTGAAAAACGACATGCCTGCCCTCGCCTTGGATACCCTGCCCAGATAATACGCCTCAGCGCTATTGAAAAGCCGCATTGACTATGTGGCGTGCAATGCGAGGATGCCCCGGCGATGAAATGGGAGGGAAATTGGGCAATCTGGGCATCGTCAGCCCCGGGTTGGCGATCCCAATTTAGGTTCCAAAGCACTTTATCCCTGCAATCCCGCCTACAGAATGAATGGCACACCTACATCAGCCAATCGCCAGCCCATGCTGACAATGGGCCGGGGCCTTTGGCCTGTTCACCGGGCAGAAGCTGCTCAGAATACCGAGAACGCCAGCAAAAACCCAAACTGCGCCAACCAATAAAAGCTCCACACCACATAGGGTGTTGCCCGGCGCAGCGGGTGGTCATCCCTCATCAAAAACAGCTCGCCAGCCAATACACTGTCTGAAATCATGAACAACAGCGCCGATGGCACCACCAGCCCCAGCATCCCGCTTGTGGGCACGCACAGCGCCGCAACGCCCATCGCCAGAATGACCGGACATACCCAATGACCGCGTATCTGAGCGCACCAGCCTTGCGAAAAAGCAGACGCATCATGATCGTTCCGTAAACCACTAACGCCGCAATGATCATCACGTTGCCAGAGGTCATCAGCACATCAATCCGTGCCGTGGGCGTGGTCAAAAACAGCGCGACATAAGCAATATGACCTGCCGCGAAAGCCCCGACACCAGCCAGAAACGCCCTCTCACTATCGCGCGACAGCAGATAATCCCCGGTGCCACAGAACCCGAGTGCTGCAATCAACAGCACTGGCCCATCGGTCAGGACAACAAACATCAACAAGGCAGCGATTGCCCCGGTTTTCACCCCGGTTTTGGCCCAACTGGCGGGGGAATGGCAAAACTTCAGCAGATAAATCAATGCACAAAGTGCCGCGACCATCAGTAATGACATCGTTTCCTCACCTCAAACCCTTCAGACCCTAAAGCACTGCGCGTAAACCCTGTCTCAGAGATTTTGCCCCAAGCACCCCCCGCAATATGGCGGGCAGTTGTGGCAACGGATTGTCAGGGCACGCGAGCCCTTACACCTCATCCGGGAAATGCTTCATCGTCATGCGAATGGGGTTTGGCGCCGCCTGCCCCAACCCACAGATCGAAGCATCCCCCATCGCGGTGCACAACTCTTCCAGTAACGGTTGATCCCATGTGTCGGCCTGCATCAGCTTGACCGCCTTTTCACAGCCCACACGGCAAGGCGTGCATTGGCCACAGCTTTCGTCCTCAAAGAATCGCAGCATGTTCAAAGCCGCATCGCGGGCGCTGTCGTGATCTGACAAAACAACAATCGCAGCCGAGCCGATAAAGGTGCCATATTCTTGCAATACGTCAAAATCCATTGGGATATCGGCCATGGACGCAGGCAACAGACCCGCCGATGGGCCGCCGGGCTGATAGGCCTTGAAACTGTGACCATCAAGCATGCCACCGCAGGCCTCAATAATATCGTGCATGGTTGATCCCGCAGGCAGCAGATGCACGCCCGGATTATTCACCCGCCCAGAAACCGAGAATGAACGCAGGCCCTTGCGGCCATTCTTT